>NZ_JBFBCG010000009.1:0-142208 GCF_040683105.1 Streptomyces sp. NPDC051020
CCCCCGTCAGAGCGGACAGAAGCACCCCCAGCGCACGCCACGGCATTTACCACGCCCCCGGCGCGCACCGAAGGTGCGCTGGATCGCTGACCTGGCATTTTCCGTAGCGTCGAAGGTGTTGAACCTTTCCGCGCTTCGGAGGCCGCCATGTCAGGGCTCATCAACTGCAGGCGGGGGCCCGCGGCTACCTCACCAAGGACGCCGGGGGCGACGAGATCGTGCGGGCCATCCAGGCAGTGCTGTCGGGTGAGGCCGGGCTCTCGCCCGTGGTGCAGCGCCGGCTGTTGGAGCGGGTCACCACAGCACCGGTCCCCGCCGGGCCGGTGCCTGACGAGTCGCGACTGCCCGACGTTCTCACGCCCCGCGAGGCGGAAGTACTCGTTCTGATCGCCGAGGGCCTGTCCAACCGGGAGATCGCCCGCAAGCCGCACATCTCGCAGGCCACCGTGAAGAGTCACATCAACAATCTCTTCGCCAAGGCCGGGGTGCGCGACAGAGCGCAGGCCGTGCGCTATGCGTACGTTCGGGGTCTCGCACACCCGCCCGGGAGATCCTTCACCTGAAGAGGTGAAGAGCGGCGAATGAAGTGCCCGGGATCTTCCTGATCTGCCCATTCTTGTGTACGCGGCCGAAGTGGTCCGTGGACAAGGGGAGTTGTTCGGTGGAGAAGGAAGCAGGGCGGGACGCTGCAGCGATGCGAGTCGACGACCCGTGGTACGACGCTCTGGCCTCCGGATGGGGCGAGCTGGACGGTGCGGGGGGCTTCGTGTCCGTCGGGCCACCCGGGCCCGTGGCCCCGCAGCGCAGCCACAGCGCGGCCGACATCTATCTGGAGGTGCAGCGCAGCGCGGCCTTCCAGGAAGTGCGTCGTCGGTACCGGCGGTTCGTCGGCCCCGCCACCCTGGCCTTCGTCATCTGGTACCTCGCCTACGTGGTCACGGCGGTCACCGCACCCGGGCTGATGGCCCGTCCGGTCGCCGGGGCCGTCAACGTGGCGATGGTCGCGGGGCTCGGGCAGTTCCTCACCACGTTCCTGCTCACCGGGGCGTACACACGCCATGCGCGGCTGCGCAGGGACCAGACCGCGCTCGATCTGCGGTGGGAGACTCAGGAGATGACGCGGGGGATCGGGCGTTGAGCGGAAATCACCAGACCCTGGCGTTGCTTCTGTTCAGCGCATTCATCGCCGTGACGCTCGCCATCACCACCTGGGTGAGCCGCAACCGGCATGGCTCGGCGGAGGAGTTCTATGCCGGCGGTCGGTTGTTCTCCCCCATGGAGAACGGTTTCGCGATCGCCGGTGACTACATGTCGGCCGCATCCTTTCTCGGTATCTCCGGCCTGATCGCGCTGTTCGGATACGACGGCATGCTGTACTCGGTCGGCTTCCTCGTCGCCTGGCTCGTCGTCCTGCTGCTGGTGGCCGAACTCGTCCGTAACTGCGGCCGATTCACCCTCGCCGACGTGGTGGCCGCGCGGATGTCGGAACGTCCGGTACGGATCGCGGCGGGCACCTCCTCCGTCACCGTCTCCGTGCTCTACCTGGTGGCGCAGATGGTGGGCGCGGGCAGTCTGGTCGCCCTGCTTCTCGGCGGTACGAGCAACACCGCCCGCTCCTGGACCGTCATCGGGGTCGGGGCGCTCATGGTGATCTATGTGTCCCTCGGAGGGATGCGCGCCACGACCTGGATCCAGATTGTCAAGGCCGTCCTGCTGATCGTGGGCGCGACTGTGCTCACCGTGCTCGTTCTGGTCCGTTTCCACGGCAACGTCAACGCGCTCCTCACCTCCGCCGCCGAGCGGAGCGGCCACGGACTGAAGTTCCTCTCGCCCGGACTCAAGTACGGCGGCAGCTGGACCGCCCGATTCGACTTCATCAGCCTCGGGCTGGCCCTGGTGCTCGGTACGGCCGGACTGCCCCACATCCTGTCGCGCTTCTACACCGTGCCCACCGCCCGCGCCGCCCGCCGCTCGGTCGTCTGGTCGATCGGCCTCATCGGCAGTTTCTACCTGATGACGATCGTGCTCGGGTTCGGTGCGGCAGCGCTGGTCGGTTCGGCGGACGTACGGGCGTCGAGTCCCGCCGGGAACACGGCCGTCCCGCTGCTGGCCCTGGTGCTCGGCGGCGGCGAAGGTTCCACCGGGGGAGCGATTCTGTTCGCCGTGGTCGCGGCCGTGGCCTTCGCGACCATTCTCGCCGTCGTCGCCGGGATCACGCTTGCCTCCTCCGCCTCCGTGGCTCATGACCTCTACGCCTCGCTCAGGCGCCCGGACTCCAAGCAGCACAGCGAAGTCACCGTGGCCAGGGTCGCCGCGGCCGGGATCGGGGTGGCCGCCATCGGGCTGGGCCTGGTCGCCCAGGATCTGAATGTGGCGTTCTTGGTCGGGCTCGCCTTCGCCGTCGCCGCCTCGGCCAATCTGCCGGTGCTGCTCTACTCGCTGTTCTGGCGGAACTTCACCACGCGGGGAGCGGTCTGGTCGGTCTACGGCGGGCTGATCCCCGCGGTGCTGCTCGTCCTGCTGTCACCGGTCGTCTCCGGCAGCCCCACCTCGCTCTTCCCCGGCGTCGACTTCCAGTTCTTCCCGCTGGAGAACCCCGGACTGGTCTCCGTCCCGCTCGGCTTCCTGGCCGGCTGGATCGGCACAGTCACATCACCCGAGCCACCCGACGACGCCAAGCATGCGGAGACCGAGGTCCGCGCGCTGACCGGGGCGGGGGCGGTGTAGCCGGTCCGGGCCCGGCTGGTCGGACTGGTCCTGCCGGAGCTGCAGAACCCGATCTTCCCGGCCTTCGCCGAGGTCGTCGGCGGTGCGCTCATCCAGCAGGGACTGACAGTCGTGGTGGCCATGTCGCGCGCCGTGGCCGGCGGGGGCGCCGCCTGCGGAACCTGCGCGAGCAGGGCGAACAGCGTCCGCGCCCGCGAGTCCTCGGCGGTGTGGAGCCGGTGTCCGAGCCCCGGCACCCTGCGGCCGGGGGCGAGGAATTCCTCGCCGAGTTCAAGCCGCGCCGAGAGCTCCTCACCGACGTGGAGTTCTGCGCCGGGGCCGTCATGGAGCTGTGCGGGATGCCGCGTGAGATGTTCACGCAGACCTTCTGTGCGGCGCGTGTGCCCGGCTGGAACGCCCATATCCTGAAGCAGGCGGAGGACTCGAAGATCATCCGCCCGGCGGCCCGCTGCATCGGTCTCCACCCCCGCCGCAGCCGGTACCGGCGCCCTGAGGTCCCCCCGAGGAAGGCCACCGTTGAGCCCGTCATCCCCGCCCCGCAGGCAGCAGATCCCGGTCATCGTCCTGGCAGGGTTCCTGGGTTCCGGCAAGACGACCCTGCTCAACCACCTGCTCCGCCACCGCGCGGGGAACCGGATCGGCGTGATCGTCAACGATTTCGGTTCGATCGAGATCGATGCCATGACCGTCTCGGGGCAGGTCGGCTCGACTGTTTCACTGGGCAACGGATGTCTGTGCTGCGCCGTCGACGCGAGCGAACTCGATACCTTCCTGGAGACACTGACCCGCCCCGCCGTCGGCCTCGACGTGATCGTCATCGAGGCCAGCGGACTCGCGGAACCCCAGGAGCTCGTGCGCATGCTGCTGGCCAGCGACAACCCGCACATCGTGTACGGGGGACTGGTCGAGCTCGTCGACGTCGCCGAGTTCGACGCCGTCCGGGAGCGCCATCCGGAGATCGACCGGCACCTCGGCGTCGCCGATCTTGTCGTGCTGAACAAGACGGACCGGGTCACGGACGAGGAGCAGGACCGTATCCGGGACGTCGTCGCGGCGACCGGCAGCAGGGCGGCCGTTGTCTCCGCCGAGTACGGACGCATCGACCCGGAGCTGCTCTTCGACCCGGCGCTGCGGCCGGACGGCGAGGAGCGGATGCGTCAGCTCTCCTTCGAGGACCTCCTGCTGGACGAGGCAGGCGGCGAGACGCACGCCGGGCATCTGCACACCACGTACGAGAGTGTCTCGTTCAGCGCCGATGTACCCATGAACCCCCGCCGAACGATGGAGTTTCTCGACTCCCGGCCGGAGGGCCTCTACCGGATCAAGGGGTACGTCGACTTCGGCGCGGGAGACCGCGGAAACAAGTACGAGGTGCATGCGGTCGGCCGGTTCCTGCGGTTCGCCCCGCGGCCCTGGAAGCGCGACGAACCGCGCCTCACCCAGTTGGTGCTGATCGGCTCCGGCATCGACCCGGATGCCCTGCACAAGGAGCTGGCCGACTGCCGTGAGAGCACCGAACCACCGGTGGAAGCAGGGCCGGCGCCGGACATGACGCAGGACGCCGCACATGAGCAGAGCATGTGGGGCGTCCTGCGTTACGTGCAACGGGCGGCCGACTGAAACCGACCGACGCATGCGGCCGACGCATCCCGCCGGCTACACCGGTCCGGCGACCACCGCGACCGGCTTGGCCAGCGGCGTCCCCGAACCGTCGCGCCGCGGATCCGGCTCCGGCAGTTCGGACGGGGTGCCGTTCTTCTGCGCCGCCCGCGCCGGGACCGCACCCGCCCAAGCGAACACCAGGACGTCCTCGCCCTTGAGGAAGCGCTGACAGCGCACCCCGCCGGTGGCCCTGCCCTTGCGCGGGTACTGGTCGAACGGCGTGAGCTTCGCCGTCAGCACCGAGTCGTCCAGCGTGCCGTGCGAGCCCGCCACCGTGAACACCATCGCGTCCGCCGCAGGGTCCACCGCGCCGAACGAGAGCACCTCGGCGCCCTCCGCCAGCTTCACGCCCGCCATGCCGCCCGCCGGCCGGCCCTGCGGCCTTACCTGGGCCGCCGGGTAGCGCAGCAGCTGTGCGTCGGACGTGATGAAGACGAGGTCCTCCTCGCCCGTACGCAGTTCGGCGGCGCCGACGATCCGGTCACCGTCCTTGAGGGTGATGACCTCCAGCTCGTCCTTGTTGGCCGGATAGTCCGGCACCACCCGCTTGACGACGCCCTGCAGGGTGCCGATCGCCAAGCCGGGGGAGGACTCGTCGAGCGTGGTGAGGCAGATGACCTCCTCACCGGTCTCCAGCGTGAGGAACTCCGAGACCTGTGCCCCGCCCGAAAGGTTGGGCGCGGCATGGGTGTCCGGCAGCTGGGGCAGGTCGATCACCGAGAGCCGCAGCAGCCGCCCTGTCGACGTCACCACGCCGACATCGCCACGCGCCGTCGCCGGTACGGCCGACACGATCACGTCGTGCTTGGCGCGCTTGGCGTCCTCGGTGACGACGATCGGGTCGCCGGTGGCCGTACGGGCCAGCAGACCGGTCGAGGACAGCAGCACCCGGCAGGGGTCGTCCGCGACCTCCAGCGGCACCGAGGCGACCTGCGAACCGGCCGACTCCAGCAGCACCGTACGCCGGTCGGTGCCGAACTTCTTCGCGACCGCGGCCAGTTCGGTGGAGACCAGCTTGCGCAGCGCGGCGTCCGATTCGAGGATCGTCGTCAGCTCGTCGATCTCGGCGTTGAGCCGGTCCCGCTCGCTCTCCAGCTCGATCCGGTCGAACCGGGTCAGCCGGCGCAGCGGGGTGTCCAGGATGTACTGCGTCTGGATCTCGCTCAGCGAGAAGTGCTCGATGAGCCGCTCCTTCGCCTGCGCGGAATTGTCGCTGGACCGGATGAGCCGGATGACCTCGTCGATGTCGATCAGCGCGACGAGCAGGCCCTCGACCAGGTGCAGCCGGTCCCGGCGCTTGGTCCGGCGGAACTCGCTGCGGCGGCGCACCACGTCGAAGCGGTGGTCGAGGTAGACCTCGAGGAGCTCCTTGAGACCCAGGGTGAGCGGCTGTCCGTCGACCAGCGCCACATTGTTGATGCCGAAGGACTCCTCCATCGGCGTCAGCTTGTAGAGCTGTTCCAGCACGGCCTCGGGCACGAAGCCGTTCTTGACCTCGATGACCAGGCGCAGGCCGTGCTCGCGGTCGGTGAGGTCCTTGACATCGGCGATGCCCTGGAGCTTCTTCGCCGAGACCAGGTCCTTGATCTTGGCGATCACCTTCTCCGGGCCGACGGAGAAGGGCAGTTCGGTGACGACCAGGCCCTTGCGGCGGGCCGTCACATTCTCCACGGTGACCGTCGCACGGATCTTGAACGTGCCACGCCCGGCCGCGTACGCGTCCTTGATCCCACCGAGGCCTACGATCCGGCCACCGGTCGGCAGGTCGGGTCCGGGGACGAACCGCATCAGGGTCTCCAGGTCCGCGCCCGGATGCCTGATCAGGTGGCGGGCGGCGGCGATGACCTCGCCCAGGTTGTGCGGCGGCATGTTGGTCGCCATGCCGACCGCGATCCCGGACGCTCCGTTGACCAGGAGGTTCGGATAGGCGGCGGGGAGGGCGACCGGTTCCTGTTCCTGTCCGTCGTAATTCGACTGGAAATCGACGGTGTCCTCGTCGATCGACTCCGTCATCAGCGACGTGGCGTCGGCCATCCGGCACTCGGTGTACCGCATGGCGGCCGGCGGGTCGTCGTTGCCGAGCGAGCCGAAGTTGCCGTGCCCGTCGACGAGGGGGAGCCGCATCGAGAACGGCTGCGCCATCCGGACCAGCGCGTCGTAGATCGACGCGTCGCCGTGCGGATGCAGCTTGCCCATGACTTCGCCGACGACGCGGGCACACTTCACATAGCCGCGGTCGGGGCGCAGCCCCATCTCGTTCATCTGGTACACGATGCGGCGGTGCACCGGCTTCATGCCGTCGCGGGCGTCCGGCAGGGCCCGTGAGTAGATCACCGAGTACGCGTACTCGAGGAAGGAGCCCTGCATTTCGTCGACGACGTCGATGTCGAGGATCTTCTCCTCGAAGTCGTCCGGCGGCGGGGTCTTCGTACTGCGGCGGGCCATCGCTGCTGCGACTCCTTCACAGATCTGTTCGGGCAACCTCTGGTTCTGACGCCGACCATTGTGGACCGCCGCACTGACAACGCCGACCTCGACCCGTCCCTAGGCCCTGTCCGGCCGGCCTTCGTGGGTCCGCGACGTCTGGCACGGCACCTCGCCGCGTTGTCGGAGTCGTCCCAGTACGTCCAGTACGAGGACGATCCTCCGCCTTGCGATGCACCGCACCATACGCCGCAGGCTGATCCACGAAGACCGGCCGGACAGGACCAAGCGCTCTTTCACGCGAACTTCCCCGGCACGGGAACTTCGCCAGGTGTCGGTGCGCTTGCTTACAGTGGCAGGTCTCGCAGGAAATCCAGTATCGCGATCGAAGGGACGTACATGCCCATGGGTCACACGGCCACAGCCCAGGCCGGCTCCGGCGGCTTGACAGCGACCGAGCACCGTCTGGCCAACGGCCTGCGCGTGGTGCTCTCCGAGGACCATCTGACCCCGGTCGCCGCGGTGTGCCTCTGGTACGACGTCGGGTCGCGCCACGAGGTCAAGGGGCGCACGGGTCTGGCTCACCTCTTCGAGCACCTGATGTTCCAGGGCTCCGGACAGGTCAAGGGGAACGGACACTTCGAGCTGGTGCAGGGCGCCGGGGGCTCCCTCAACGGGACGACCAGCTTCGAACGCACCAACTACTTCGAGACGATGCCCACGCATCAGCTGGAACTGGCCCTGTGGCTCGAAGCCGACCGGATGGGCTCGCTGCTCGCCGCGCTCGACGACGAGTCCATGGAGAATCAGCGGGACGTCGTCAAGAACGAGCGCCGCCAACGGTACGACAACGTTCCGTACGGCACGGCGTTCGAGAGGCTGACCGCCCTCGCCTACCCCGAGGGCCACCCGTACCACCACACCCCGATCGGCTCGATGGCCGACCTGGACGCGGCGACGCTCGAAGACGCGCGGACCTTCTTCCGTACGTACTACGCGCCCAACAACGCGGTGCTGTCGGTCGTCGGCGACATCGACCCCGAGCAGACGCTCGCCTGGATCGAGAAGTACTTCGGCTCCATTCCGTCCCACGACGGCAAGCAGCCGCCGCGCGACGGCACGCTCCCCGAGATCATCGGCGAGCAGCTGCGCGAAGAGGTCCACGAGGAGGTCCCGGCACGGGCGCTGATGGCTGCCTACCGGCTGCCGCACGACGGCACCAGGGAGTGCGACGCGGCGGACCTCGCGCTGACCGTGCTCGGCGGAGGCGAGTCCTCCCGGCTGCACAACCGCCTGGTCCGCCGCGACCGCACGGCCGTTGCGGCAGGTTTCGGGCTGCTGCGGCTGGCCGGCGCGCCCTCGCTCGGCTGGCTGGACGTGAAGACGTCCGGCGGTGTCGAGGTGGCGCAGATCGAGGCCGCGGTCGACGAGGAGCTGGCCCGATTCGCCGCCGAGGGCCCCACGCCCGAGGAAATGGAGCGCGCTCAGGCACAGTTGGAGCGCGAGTGGCTGGACCGACTCGGTACGGTCGCGGGCCGCGCCGATGAACTCTGCCGGTTCGCCGTGCTGTTCGGCGACCCGCAGCTCGCCCTGACCGCCGTCCAGCGGGTCCTCGACGTCACCGCGGACGAGGTCCAGGCGGCGGCCAGGGCCCAGCTGCGCCCCGACAACCGGGCGGTGCTCGTCTACGAGCCGGTCGAGCCGGCCGAATCCGCCGACGCGGAAGCCGATGAGACGGACACCGACACCGACGCGCACGAAGGGGCGGACAAGTGACCGACGCTGCCGCGACTGGAGTATCGATGGAGTACCACCCGCAGCCGACCCCCGGCACGGCCAGGCCCTGGGCCTTTCCCGCACCCGAGCGCGGCGCCCTGCCCAATGGGCTGACGGTGCTGCGCTGCCACCGTCCCGGCCAGCAGGTCGTCGCGGTCGAGATCTTCCTCGACGCCCCCCTGGACGCCGAGCCCGAGGGGCTCGACGGCGTGGCCACGATCATGGCGCGGGCCCTTTCCGAGGGCACCGACAAGCACTCCGCCGAGGAGTTCGCCGCTGAGCTGGAGCGTTGCGGCGCCACCCTCGACGCGCACGCCGACCATCCCGGCATGCGGGTCTCCCTGGAGGTTCCGGCCTCCCGGCTGGCCAAGGCGCTCGGGCTGGTCGCCGAGGCGCTGCGGGCGCCCGCGTTCGCCGACAGCGAGATCGAGCGACTGGTGAACAACCGGCTCGACGAGATTCCGCACGAGCAGGCCAATCCGGCCCGGCGTGCCGCCAAGCAACTCTCCAAGGAGCTCTTCCCGGCCACGTCGCGGATGTCACGCCCGCGCCAGGGCACCGAGGAGACGGTGGAGCGGATCGACTCCGCGGCCGTGCGCGCCTTCTACGAGGCCCATGTCCGGCCGTCCACCGCGACCGTCGTCGTCGTCGGCGACCTCACCGGTATCGACCTGGACGCCCTGCTCGCCGACACCATCGGCGACTGGACCGGGAACACTGTGGAGCCCCGTCCGGTCCCGCCGATCACCGCCGACGACACCGGCCGCGTGGTGATCGTCGACCGTCCGGGCGCTGTGCAGACGCAGCTGTTGATCGGCCGCATCGGCGCCGACCGGCACGACAGCGTGTGGCCGGCTCAGGTCCTCGGCACCTACTGCCTGGGCGGCACACTCACCTCCCGGCTGGACCGGGTGCTGCGCGAGGAGAAGGGCTACACCTACGGCGTGCGGGCCTTCGGGCAGGTCCTGCGCTCAACGGCCCCGGACTCCGCCTCCGGGGTGACCGGCGCGGCGATGCTGGCGATCAGCGGCTCGGTGGACACGGAGTCCACCGGACCGGCGCTCGACGACCTGTGGAAGGTCCTGCGGACCCTGGTGGCCGAGGGGCTGACCGACGCCGAGCGCGAGACCGCCGTGCAGAACCTCGTGGGTGTCGCCCCGCTGAAGTTCGAGACGGCTGCCTCCGTCGCCGGCACGCTCGCCGACCAGGTCGAGCAGCACCTCCCGGACGACTACCAGGCGCAGTTGTACGCCCGCCTGGCCGAGACCGGCACGGTCGAGGCGACCGCAGCCGTGGTCAACGCCTTCCCCGTGGACCGGCTGGTCACGATTCTCGTCGGCGACGCCGCGCAGATCGAGGAGCCGGTCAGGGCGTTGGGCATCGGAGAGGTTTCAGTCGTCACCGGCTGATGCACCAAAGTCCCACAAAAAGGGGCGAAGAGAGACCCTGGCGAGTCGCTTCTCGCCAGGGTCTTCCTTTTTGCCCGATTCGAGACGAAAACGTCTTGCTTGCCCTGTGGGATGCGCTACAAAGCACCCTGTCCGTTTGGTGAATGAAAGTGCCCCCGCCTAGCGTCGGCTCCGCTGTCCGTCACTCGTATGCCGCATCCGTGGCGCCGGGCAGTGATCGCCGAGTCCCCGTCAGGCGCGAGCCTTGGGAGCCGGGGACCCATGCAGTCCCTGGGGTGAATCGGATGCCGCGACCTCCTGTGAGGCCGGGGATCCGTAGGAGACCTTCCTGCTCCGAACCCGTCAGCTAACCCGGTAGGCGAGAAGGAAGGAAAGGACCAGCTACTTCATGGCGTTCACTCGCCCCACCGGGAAGCACCGTGCCCCGAGCCGCCTGAAGCGCAGGAGCGCACGCGTCGCCGGAGTCGCGACACTGGCGACCACCGGCGTCATCGGCGGACTGGCCTCTCCGGCCCTCGCCGCGGATGCCGAGGCCCCCTCCGGCAATGAAACCGGTCTGACCCAGATCGTCGCCATCGAGGATGCCCTCGCCGACCAGGTGGCCACCCAGGCCGAGGTGCAGAAACGCCAGGCCGACGTCGCCGCGAAGGCTGCTGAGGCCGCCAAGGCCGAGGCGGCGGCGAAGGCCAAGGCCGAGGCGGCGGCGAAGGCCAAGGCCGAGGCCCGCGCCAAGGCGGCCCGTGACGCGAAGGCCCGCGCCGCCCGTTCCGCCGAGCGCACCCGCCTGGGCTCCTACCAGCTCCCGGTCGCCGGTTCGTACGTCACCACCGGCTACAAGTCGAGCGGATCCCTCTGGTCCTCCGGTCGCCACTCGGGCATCGACTTCCACGCCGCCTCCGGCAGCTCCGTCGTCGCCGTCGGCGCCGGCACGGTCGTCGAGGCGGGCTGGGGCGGCGCATACGGCAACAACATCGTGCTGCGGATGACGGACGGCACGTACACCCAGTACGGCCACCTCTCGTCGATCGGCGTCTCCGTCGGCCAGAGCGTCGGCGCGGGCCAGCAGATCGGCCTCTCCGGCTCGACCGGCAATTCCACCGGACCGCACCTCCACTTCGAGGCCCGCACCACGCCTTCGTACGGCTCCGACATGGACCCCGTGGCGTACCTGCGCGCCCATGGCGTGAACGTCTGACCGACGTCCCGTCCCCATGCGCCGAAGGCCCCGGCTTCCCCCGGGGCCTTCGGCGTGTCCGTTCCTGCCGAACCGCCCCGCGGAACCGTCCCCGGGCCAGAAGATATTCATGGTTTTCGGACCGGCTTCGGAAATGCAGTCGCCTTGCAATAGAGTCACGGCACATGCGTCGATCGGCCGCGTTTCGCGGGGGATTAAGGCGGAGGTTCGGACATGCGTATTCCGGCGCAATCGGTATGCACGGCAATCCGTGACGACATCGTCTCCGGTGTCTTCGAACGCGGCGGCAGACTCACCGAGGAGCTGCTCGCGCGTCGTTACGGGGTCTCCCGTGTCCCCGTGCGGGAAGCGCTGCGCACCCTGGAGTCCGAGGGCTTCGTGGTCACCCGCCGACATGCCGGTGCCTGTGTCGCCGAGCCCACCGAACAGGAGGCCGCCGACCTTCTGGAGGTACGGATGCTGCTGGAGCCGCTGGGTGCGGCCCGTGCCGCGCAACGCCGCACCGAGGCGCACATCAAGGTGCTGCGCGGCCTGGTCAGGCTGGGTCAGGACAGAGCGAGGCGGGGTGCGGGGGAGGATCTGCGCTCCCTGGGCGACTGGTTCCACGAGACGCTCGCCCAGGCGTCCGGCAGCCCCGGGCTCATCGCGCTGCTCACCCAGCTACGCCGCAAGATTGCCTGGATGTACTCGGTCGAGCAGCCGGCCTGCCCGGCCGATTGCTGGGGCGAGCACGGGGCCATCGTGGACGCCGTGGCGCGCGGCGACGCGGAACGGGCCAGGGCGCTGGCCGCCCAGCACGCCGAGCGGGCCACCGCCGCGCACCGGCTGCGCCGCGCGGGCGGTGCTCCGGGCCGTGATGCCGGCGCCCCCCGGTCCGGCGGCCGGGTGAGGCCTTCGCGACATGCCGTAAACACCGCGAGTGGCCGGTATTAACACCTGCGCCGTATACAAAGTGAAGTAAGTGCGGGGCTTTCTTTCGGCTCCCCGAAATTCGCTCCGGAGGCATTGTCGGTATCAGAAAACGAAGGAGCCGCGATCCCGGTTGGGGGTATCGCGGCTCCGCCACGGAAATGGACCCGACAGGAACCGGCCGGAAAGGCTTCCACCTGATCGGAACCCTGGAATCAGACGGTCTCCGGGAGTTCCTCGAGCCCCTCGGTGACCAGCTTCGCCAGCCGGTCGAGCGCGGCCTCCGCGTCGTCCGCCTCGGAGGCGAGCACGATCTCCTCGCCGCCGTGCGCGCCGAGACCGAGCACCGCGAGGATGGAGGCGGCGTTCACCGGGGGGCCGTCGGGCTTGGCGATCGTCACGGGGATACCGGACGCCGTGGCCGCACGAACGAAGATGGAAGCGGGGCGGGCGTGCAGGCCCTCGGTCCAACCGACATTGACGCGACGCTCAGCCATGGTTCTGCCCTTCACGGATCAATGATTGTCCAGACCAGCCTCTCACGCAGTGCACTGTTGCCCGCCGACCCGCGACCCGGCCCCAGCCCGTGCTGCACGGCTGATCGGAGCTCTCAGACTGCCCTGGCCCCGGGCCCTATGCGACCGCTGACCGCGCCGTAGGCTTGGCCCATGCAGCCCACGCCGGAGCAGAGTCCGCACCACGCGTACCCCGACCACTGGGAAGCGGATGTGGTGCTCCGCGACGGCGGTACGGCCCGCATCAGGCCCATCACCACGGACGATGCCGAGCGCCTGGTCAGCTTCTACGAGCAGGTCTCCGACGAGTCGAAGTACTACCGGTTCTTCGCTCCTTACCCCCGTCTGTCCGCCAAGGACGTCCACCGCTTCACCCATCACGACTACGTCGACCGGGTGGGGCTCGCCGCCACGGTCGGCGGTGATTTCATCGCCACTGTCCGCTACGACCGGATCGACGCGAACGGCCGGCCGGCCTCCGTCCCCGCCGACGAGGCCGAGGTCGCCTTTCTCGTCCAGGACGCGCACCAGGGCCGCGGCGTGGCATCGGCGCTCCTCGAACACATCGCCGCAGTGGCGCGTGAGCGCGGCATCCGCCGCTTCGCCGCCGAGGTGCTGCCCGCCAACACCAAGATGATCAAGGTGTTCCGTGATGCCGGGTACACCCAGCAGCGCAGCTTCGAGGACGGCGCCGTCCATCTCACCCTCGACCTCGAACCGACCGCCGAGTCCCTCGCCGTCCAGCGCGCCCGTGAGCAGCGGGCGGAGGCGCGGTCGGTGCAGCGGCTGCTCGCACCGGGGTCCGTCGCCGTCATCGGCACCGGGCGTAACCCCGGCGGGGTCGGCCGCACGGTTCTGCGCAACCTCCTCGGCGCGGGCTTCACCGGCCGTGCGTACGCCGTGAACAACTCGTTCGCCGCAGACCAGGGAACGATCGACGGCGTCCCCGCGCACCGCTCCATCGGCGAGATCGGTGAACCAGTGGACCTCGCGGTCGTCGCCGTGCCCGCTGACCGGGTCCCGGAGGCCGTCGCCGACTGCGGCGAACACGGCGTTCAGGGCCTCGTGGTCCTCTCCGCCGGATATGCCGAATGGGGTGCCGAAGGCAGGGAAAGGCAGCGCGAACTGGTCCGCCAGGCCCGCTCGTACGGCATGCGCATCATCGGCCCGAACGCCTTCGGGATCATCAACAACGCGGACGCCGTACGGCTGAACGCCTCCCTCGCCCCCGAGCCGCCCGCCCCGGGGCGCATCGGTCTGTTCACGCAGTCGGGCGCGATCGGCATCGCCCTGCTCTCCGGGCTCTACCGGCGCGGCGCGGGTCTGTCGACGTTCATCTCCGCGGGCAACCGCGCCGACATCTCGGGCAACGACTTCCTCCAGTACTGGTACGAGGACCAGGACACCGACGTCGCCCTGCTCTACCTCGAATCCCTCGGCAATCCGCGGAAGTTCACCCGCCTCGCGCGGCGCACCGCAGCGGTGAAGCCGGTCGTCGTGGTGAAGGGGGCCCGGCACAGCGGAAGCACCCCGCCCGGTCATGCGGTGCCGGTCAGCCGGATCCCGGACGCGACGGTCTCCGCGCTCATGCGGCAGGCGGGCGTGATCCGCGTCGACACGGTGACGGAGATGGTCGACGCGGGCCTACTCCTCGCCGACCAGCCCCTCCCGGCGGGTCCCCGGGTCGCGATCCTCGGCAACTCCGAGTCCCTGGGCCTGCTCACGTACGACGCCTGCCTGGCCGAGGGGCTGCGCCCGCGCCCGCCCCGCGACCTCACCACCGCGGCCACCCCTCAGGACTTCCGGGATGCGCTGGCGGAGGCACTCGCCGACCGGAGCTGCGATGCGGTGATCGTGACGGCGATCCCGTGGGTCGGCGAGAACGGCCAGGCGGAAACGGGTGACGGCGAGGTCCTGGCCGCCGCGCTGCGCGCGGCGGCGGCCACGGGGCCGGCCAAGCCGGTGGCCGTGGTCCACGTGGAGATCGGCGGGCTGGCGGAGGCGCTCGCGGCCGCCAGCAGCACGGTCGCGGCGCCGCGGGTGGCCGCGACGGCTGCCCCGGGTGCTTCGGCGTCGGCGGACGGCAAGAGCACCCCGCGCGTCACGAGCCCCACAGGCGCTTCAGCCACGCCGAGCATCACCGGCACCCCAGTCGGCTCAGCTCCGCCGGATCCCCCGGCCCAGCCGAACGCCCCCGGCTCCGGTGCCCCCACGTCGTCCGCTCCCTCCACCGGCCGGATCCCCGCCTACCCCGCCGCCGAGCGTGCCGTCCGTGCCCTCGCCGAGGCGGTGAAGTACGCGCAGTGGCGACGGCAGGCCGCGGTGCCCGGCAAGGTGCCCGAGTTCCTCGAGGACACCATCGACGAGGCGGGCGCCGCCGAACGTATCGACGCACTCCTCGGGCCCGACCCCGATCCCCGGGGCCGTCAGCTCAGCCACGACGAGGCGCGCGAACTCCTTGGCCGCTACGGCATCTCCGTACGGCCGACGCTCCCCGCCCTCGACCCGGACGCCGCCCTCGCCGCGGCTGCCCGGCTCGGCTTTCCGGTGGCGCTCAAGACCACCGCGCCTCATCTGCGCCACCGTGCCGACCTCGGCGGCGTACGGCTCGACCTCGCCAACGAGACCGCGCTGCGCCGGGCGTACAGCGAGCTGACCGACCTGCTCGGCAAGCCCACCGAGCTCCAACCGGTCGTCCAGTCCATGGCACCGCGCGGTGTGGACACCGTCGTGCGGGCCACGATCGACCCGGCGGCGGGCGCCGTCCTCTCCTTCGGTCTCGCGGGCGCGCCCTCCGAACTCCTCGGGGACACCGCCCACCGCCTCGTGCCGGCCACCGACCGCGACGCCGCCGAACTGATCCGGTCCATCCGGGCGGCCCCGGTCCTCTTCGGCTGGCGGGGCTCGGCGCCGGTCGACACCGCGGCGCTCGAGGAACTGCTGCTGAGGGTGTCCCGGCTCGTCGACGATCATCCCGAGGTGGTCTCCGTCGCACTGGAACCGGTCGTGGTCGCCACGCAGGGGCTGACCGTCCTCGGCGCGACCGTCCGGCTGTCGCCGCCACCGGCCCGTACCGACCTCGGCCCCCGTCGCCTGCCCAACTACTGAATCCACGGGCGATCCGCCGCAGGCCCTGTCCACAGCGTCCCCGGCAGTCACCCACCCACCGTAGGATGGTCCGTATGGCGAAGACCGGTACGACGACCCAGGGGCTGCGCGCGGCGATCGAGCGCAGCGGCTACTACCCGGCCCTTGTGGCCGAGGCGGTGGAGGCCGCCGTCGGGGGTGAGCCGGTCGCTTCGTACCTGGTGCACCAGGAGACGACCTTCGACTCCAACGAGGTGCGCAGGCACGTCACGGTCCTGGTCCTGACGGACAACCGTTTCATCGTCAGCCACACCGACGAGCAGAACGCGGACACCAGTTCCCCGTCGCCGTACGCCACCACCTCCACCGAGTCCGTCAAGCTGGACCGGATCTCGTCGGTGGTGGTCAGTCGAGTCGTGGCCGACCCGGAGAAGTACGTCCCGGGCACACTGCCCCGCGAGGTCGTCCTGACCATCGGTTGGGGCGCGGTCTCCCGCATCGACCTGGAGCCCGCCGCCTGTGGCGACCCCAACTGCGAGGCGGACCACGGCTACACCGGCAGCTCCACCGCCGACGACCTGAGCCTGCGCGTCAGCGAGGCCGGTGACGGCCCGGATACGGTGCGGCAGACTCTTGCCTTCGCCCAGTCCCTCTCCGAGGCGACGGCCGCGATCGCGGCTACCGGCCGCTGATGGCCCAGCCGGCCTGGCAGGACCCCGTTCTGCTCCCTCTCGACAGCGCTCCCGTCCCCGCGTACGGCAGCGGTTCGCTCGCCGATCTGCTGCCGACGCTCGTCGCCGGACAGGGCGTGCCAGGCTTCACGGCGGCGATACCGGAGCTCACCCCCGCCGACCGGAACTGCGTCTTCCTGATCGACGGACTCGGCTGGGAGCAGATCAAGGCCCACCCGGACGAGGCGCCGTATCTGCACTCGCTGCTCCCCACCTCTCGCGGGGGCACGGGCCGTCCCATCACGGCGGGCTTCCCGGCCACCACCGCGACCTCGCTCGCCTCGGTCGGTACGGGGCTGCCGCCCGGCGCACACGGCCTTCCCGGCTACACCGCCCGCAATCCGGAGACCGGCGAGCTGATGAACCAGCTCCGCTGGAAGCCCTGGACCTCGCCGGCGGTCTGGCAGCCGTATCCCACCGTCTTCCGGCTCGCCGACGAGGCCGGTGTGGCGACTGCGCAGGTCTCCGCCCCGACCTTCCAGCACACCCCGCTCACCGAGGTCGCGCTGAGTGGCGGCACGTTCCACGGCAGGCTCTCCGGCGAGGACCGGATGGACCTGGCCGCGGACCGGCTCGCCGCCGGTGACCGGTCGCTCGTCTACACGTACTACAGCGAGATCGACGGCAAGGGGCACCGCTTCGGCGTCGACTCCGACGCCTGGCGCGGCCAGCTGATGTACGTGGACGGTCTCGTGCAGCGCCTCGCCGAGCAGCTCCCGCCCCGCTCGGCGCTGTACATCACCGCCGACCACGGCATGATCGACATCCCCTTCGACGAACAGTCCCGGATCGATTTCGACGAGGACTGGGAACTGCGCGCGGGCGTCGCCCTGCTCGGTGGCGAGGGCCGGGCCCGCCATGTGTACGCCGTCCCCGGCGCCGAGGCCGATGTGCTGACTGTCTGGCAGGAAGTGCTCGGCGAGCAGTTCTGGGTGGCGAGCCGGGACGAGGCGATCGCGGCGGGCTGGTTCGGTCCGAAGGTCGACGAGCGGGTGTACGGCAGGATCGGCGACGTGGTGGCGGCCGCCCGCGACGACGTGGTGGTCACCGCGTCCGTCCAGGAGCCGCACGAATCGGCGATGGTGGGCATGCACGGCTCGATGACCCCCGTCGAGCAGCTTGTCCCGCTCCTCGAAGTACGCTCGTAACCCGTTTTCTCCCTCTCCTGCCCTTGCTGAACCGAAAGGTGTTCACCCCCTCATGCCCGAGCTTGTGTTCTTCTCCGGAACGATGGACTGCGGAAAGAGCACGCTGGCGCTGCAGATCGGCCACAACCGGTCGGCTCGCGGGCTGCAGGGCCTCATTTTCACCCGTGACGACCGGGCGGGTGAGGGCAAGCTCTCCTCGCGGCTGGGGCTCGTCACGGAGGCCGTCGAGGCCGACGAGGGCATGGATGTGTACGCCCATCTCGTCGACCACATCACCCGTGGCGGCCGGGCGGACTACGTGATCGTGGACGAGGCGCAGTTCCTCGCTCCTGTACAGATCGACCAGCTCGCCCGGATCGTCGACGACCTCGGCCTGGACGTCTTCGCGTTCGGTATCACCACCGATTTCCGGACGAAGCTGTTCCCCGGGTCCCAGCGCCTGATGGAACTGGCCGACCGGGTCGAGACCCTTCAGGTCGAAGCGCTGTGCTGGTGCGGTGCACGGGCGACGCACAACGCCCGCACGGTGGGCGGTGAGATGGTCGTCGAAGGCGCCCAGGTCGTGGTGGGGGACGTCAACCAGCAGACGGACGAGGTCGGTTACGAGGTGCTGTGCAGGCGCCACTACCAGCGCAGGATGACCAGCGCGACCGCCCGCGCGGGTGTGCTGTCGCCGGACGTCCTTCCGGTGACGTCCGGCTAAGAGACCGGCGGAGCCCCCTTCCAGGCCTCGTCTCCGCGTGTTTGACGTGTCGGAATTTTCCGACGCATAATGTGGGCATGGCGGAAGCAGATATTTTCGGCGCCCTGGCCAACCCTGTCCGGCGCACGCTTCTGGAGGCTCTCCGTGACGGCCCACGCGCGGCCGGCGATCTCGCCGGTGCGTTCGAACTGAGCAGGCCCGCGGTCTCCGAACACCTGGCGGTGCTCAGAGCTGCGGGGCTGGTGCGTGAGGAGCCGCGCGGGCGGTACCGCTACTACCACCTGGAAGCAGCCCCACTGGCCGAGGCGGTCGAGTGGCTGCATCCCTTCGAACGCTACTGGCGGGCCCGGATGGGCGCGCTGAGCGATCTGATCGACGAGGAGAACCGATGACCAGCGCAGACCCGGCCGTCATCCATGCTGACCAGTTCATCGCCCATCCGCCGGCGGCGGTCTGGCGGGCGCTGACCGATCCCGAACTGCACGCGCGGTGGTGGGCCGCCGGTGATGTGCGGCCTGTTGTGGGGCACCGCTTCACCCTGGACATGGGTTCCTGGGGCCAGCAGGCATGTGAGGTGCTCGCTGTCGAGCCTGAGCGTCTTCTGCGCTACAGCTTTGCCCCTGGCTCGCTGGACACCACCGTCACCTGGCGGCTTCACCCCGAGGGGACGGGCACCCGGCTGTTTCTGGAACATGCCGGGTTCGATGTCGACTCACCTCTGGGTAAAGCGGCGTTCCAGGGCATGGGCGACGGCTGGCCGGACGTCCTGCTCCGCATCGAACCGGCGCTCGCCGGTGGGGGCCGGTAGCGGGCCCGCGCGAACGGAAGGGGCTCAGAGGCCGCGCGCATAGGTGGGGCGGCGTCGCGTGCCGATGGGCGGCGCCTGGCGGCGTTGTCGTCGGTCGACGACTCCCCCATCGCCCGAAAGGCGTGGGAGGGGCCCCCTCCGCGTCGCCTCCCTCCTCCGCCTTGCCAGGCTTGCCCCTCGCCCCGCTCCTTCCTCCACCCCACCCATGTGCGCGGCCTCTCAGGCGGCGCGGTGGGCGCGGCCGCCCTCGGCGTGAGGGATCACCGGTCCTCGGACCGTACGATCGTGAAGGCGGCACCCTCCGGGTCCGCGACGGTCGCCACGCGCCCGTTCGACCCGTCCCGCGGGGGCTGCAGCACCTGCCCGCCGAGATCCACCACCCGTGCGGTCGCCACGTCGGTGTCGGCGACCTCGAAGTACGTCATCCAGTGCGGGCCCCGGTCGCGCGGCAGGGCGCGGCCGACGCCGCGCAGCGAGGCCACCGGGCGGCCGTTCAGGTGCAGGGTCTGGTAGTCGAAGTCGGCCGAGACCACCGCCTCTGCGTCGTAGCCGAAGACCGCCTGGTAGAACTTGGCGACGGTCGAGGTCTCGCGGGTCACCAGCTCGTTCCAGACCGGGGTGCCGGGGACCCGCGCCAGCGCCGTACCGAGGTGCGCGGCGGCCTGCCAGATCCCGAAGACCGCACCGCTCGGGTCGGAGGCGATGGCGAGCCGGCCGGCCTCACCGGCGTCCAGCGGCCCCACGGCGACGGTGCCGCCGCAGGAGCGGATGGTCTCCGCCGTGACGTCGGCGTCGTCGGTGGCCAGATAGGTCGTCCAGGCGACCGGCAGGTGCCGTTCCGGCGGCAGCTGCCCGATGCCCGCGACCTCCTGCCCGTCGATCAGCGCCCGCACGTACGGCCCCAGTTGCTGCGGGCCGGGCCCGAACTCCCAGCCGAACAGCTCCGCGTAGAACTTCTGGGTTGTGGACAGGCCGTGCACGATCAGACTCACCCAGCAAGGTGTTCCGGGTGTGCGCCGAACGGCAGCCTCGGTCATCGTCACTCTCTCCTCGGACCATCGTGGTGGCCGTACGGGGGAACGGGGCCGACGCGCCGACCGGCGGTGCGGGATGTGTACGCCCCGTGCAGATGCTTGCACCACCCGGCGCGCGATGTGCCCCGGCCGCGCCGCATGTTCCCGGATCTCGACAGAGGAAGTCCGGATTGATGCGGTACATCCGTTTCAGTGTTGTTACAGGTGAGCATGCTTCTGCGCGAGGATGGCACCCATGAAGCCCATCATCTCCGCATTCGAATGTGCGAGCGAGTCGGCGGGGCCACGTCCGCCGGTGCTCCTGGACGTGCGTTGGCAGCTCGGTGGACCGCACGGCCGTCACGACTACGAGGCCGGACACATCCCTGGTGCGGTCTTTGTCGATCTGGACGCGGAACTCGCCGGTCCGGCAGGTAGCGGCGGCCGTCATCCACTGCCCGACCCCGAGGAATTCGGCGCCGTGATGCGCCGCGCCGGGGTCTCCCGCGACACTCCGGTCGTGGTGTACGACGGCGGTCAGGGCTGGGCCGCGGCGCGCGCCTGGTGGCTGCTGCGCTGGACGGGGCACCCGGACGTCCGTGTGCTGGACGGCGGTCTCGCTGCCTGGGGCGGCGAGCTCTCCACCGAGTCGCCCACCCCCGCCGAGGGCGACTTCCGGCCCGAACCGGGTGCGCTTCCCCTGCTGGACGCGGAAGGCGCGGCGGCGCTGGCCCGCTCCGGACTGCTGCTCGACGCGCGGGCCGCGGAGCGCTACCGCGGCGACGTCGAGCCGATCGACCGGGTCGGCGGCCACATTCCCGGTGCGGTCTCGGCCCCGACGTCCGAGAACACGGGTGGTGACGGGCGGTTCCTGCCCGCAGAGGAGTTGGCCGCCCGCTTCAAGGAGCTCGGCACGGACGGGGCGCCGGAGGTCGGCGTCTACTGCGGCTCCGGGGTCTCCGGCGCGCACGAGGTGCTGGCCCTGGCCGTCGCGGGAATCCCCGCCGCGCTGTACGCGGGCTCCTGGTCCGAGTGGTCCGCCGACGAGTCCCGGCCGGTGGCCACGGGCCCCGACCCCCAGTAGCGGCGCCATCCGGAATTGCGGTGACCGGTTCCGGAGGCAGACCGCACGAGGGCCCGTACGCTGCGGCGTACGGGCCCTCGTCATGCCACGGTCACCCGGGTCAGTCCTGCTTCTTGCGGCGGGTGCCGAAGACGATCTCGTCCCAGCTCGGCACCGCGGCCCGGCGGCCCGGACGGACACCGTCCGCCTCCGCCTGGCGGTCAGTCGTCCCGGTCAACCGGTCGCGGTGACCGGCCACCGCGCGCGGCATCAGCACATCCGCATAAGCGGAACCGGCGCCCGCGGAGGCTGCCGGGGCCGGCGGCTCGTCGGCCTCCGGCTCCTGAGCGGCGGGCTCGGTCGTCGGCGGCTCGGGCCGCTCCGGCACCACCATGTCGCCACGGAAGCTCGGCACGGCCTCCAGCAGGCTGGTCAGCGAGTCGCGCTCACCGGCTGAGACTCCGACGATGTGCTCCTCCGGCTCGGGCGGAGGCGGCGGAGCGGGCCGTTCCATCTGACGGTCGAGCGCACGGTCCAGCGGCCGGTCACGCGGCAGTCGGGCGATCCGGGGCACGAACGGGAAGCTGGGCTCGGGCGCGGCGACATCGTCGGTCTCGCCGATCAGCGAACGCGCCTCGTCGTCCACGGCCTGGACCAGCCGTCGCGGCGCGTCGTACGTCCAGCTCGCCGAGTGCGGCTCGCCCGCGACCCGGTACACCAGCAGGACCTCCCAGGTGCCGTCGTCACGACGCCAGGAGTCCCACTGGACGGTTTCCTTGTCGGCGCCGCGCAGCAGGAGGCGTTCCTGCACCGCTTCGCCGAGCTGGGGGCCGGTGTTCTCGCCGGGACGGCGCACGGGAGTCTTCCGGGCCCGCTCGGCCATGAAGGCGCGCTCCGCGAGCACGGGGCCCTCGAAGCGACGGACACGGTCGACCGGAATTCCGGCGAACTGAGCGACCTCCTCCGCGGAGGCGCCGGCTCGTATCCGGGCCTGGATGTCGCGGGGGCGGAGATGGCTCTCCACCTCGATCTCGATCTGGCCGAGCCGCGCACGGTCGTTGCGCACGGCGGCGCGCAGCCGCTCGTCGATCGGAAGCGTGTACTCCGTGCTGTCCGCAGCCTTGAGCACCAGTCGTGTGCCGTCGTTGGAGACGGCCACGACACGCAGTTCGGGCATGGGGACCTCCCGGGTGGTGCCTGCCGACGTCACGTGCGTCGCTGCTTCCGCTAGTCGAGTGTGGCCTGCCCGGGTGCAGCCTGCCACAACATTGCCGTGTTGCCCGGCGTGTCGGGCGTGAGCCCTGGATCGCCGGTATGACACGGTGACCTTTGCGCAACGCTGAGTGACCAAATGTCACCCCGCGTAGCTGGCCCCCGTGCGATGCCGTGGCGCCGCCGGATCGAGTGCCTCCGTCGGCCCCGTCCCGAAGGTCCCGGACCCCACGTGGGAGTCCGGCCCCAGGGCTCGCCACAGTACTCCATTCGGGCCACGTGGGTGGACCGGCGCGCCGCCGAAGTTCTCAGCGGATGCGGGAGTCCAACTACCCAACTGGACGCGAAATGCCCATGACGCGTGTCCTGCTTCACAGAATCACCTGAAGTGGAACTATTCACTTCGCCCGATTGTCCCTTCCTGTTGCATGGTGGGAGAGATGTCAATCAAGGGCTGGAAATGGTGCGGAAGCCGGAAAGTGACACAGAACCCAGAGAGAGGCGTATCGATCTGAGCCTGCCGCAGGTGGCCGGCAGTGCGGTGGCGGCGGTCGCGGCGGCAGTGGCGGCCTCGCAACTGGGTGTGTACGGAACGATTCTCGGCGCCGGAGTGATGAGCATCGTCGCCACCTGCGGCGGCTCGGTCTTCCAGCACTTCTTCCGTCGCACCGGCGAGCAGATCCGCGAGGTCACGGTCCACGCGAAGCTCGCGGGCAAGGAGACCCGCAGGGCGAGCGGGACGCGTGAGGTGCGGGACGCGTACGGAGCGGCCGATCCGCAGGAGGCACGCGCGGCACGCGACGTGGCGGAGCGCGAGACGTGGGATGCTCACCGGCCGCCCGAGGGATCCGCGGACGCGACGGCGGTGCTGCGCACGGTCGCGGCTGACCCGGACCGTACGCAGCTTCTGGAGCCGCTCGCCGATCACGAGACCCGGCCGCTGAGGCCCCTCGGCACGGACAGGACCCAGCTGCTCACGTCTCCCGACACGGACGGGACCCGGCTGTTCGAGCCACGTCCCGGGGACGGGGCCCGGCGGCCGGTGCCGCACGGCCCGGTCCCGGACGAGGAGTTCTCCGCGTCGACCACCCACGGCACCCGCATCCGCGGCTGGAAGCGGTCGGCCGTCGGGGCCGCTGCGGTCTTCGCCGTGTCGATGGCCGGGATCACCACGTACGAGCTCGTCTCCGGTGGCGATCTGAGCGGTGGTCACGGAACGACCGTGGGATCCGTCGTACGCGGCGGGGAAGGGGGCTCCGAGCCCGCCGACCCGGCACCGTCCGTCAGCGCGGACCCGGGTCAGGGGCGGACGCCAGGTCAGGAGAGCGGCGGGACGCCGGGCACGGACTCGCAGGGCGGGCAGAGCCCGAATCCGGGCACCGGCCAGGGTGACCGCTCCACGGCCGAGCCGACGCCCGCGCCCACACCGTCGAGCTCGGGCGGCGGCCCGACGGCTCCAGCTCCCACGCCCACTCCGACGGCGCCCGGCGACTCCGGCAGCGTCGCCCCGGACCCCACCGGTGCGGGCGTCGCACCGGGGCAGGAGGCACCGGCCACGACCGGCACGGGCGCCGGCCGGTGACCGGCCGGCGCGGCGGTCAGTCGCCCAGGACCCGGCGCAGATAGTCGTTGGCGAAGAGCCGGCCCGGGTCCAGTCGGTCGCGCACGGCGGTGAACTCGCCGAACCGCGGGTACACCCCGGCCAGGTACTCCGCATCGCGGGTGTTGACCTTGCCCCAGTGCGGGCGGCCGCCGTGCGCGGTCATGATCCGCTCGACCGCGGTGAAGTACGCCTGGTAGGGCGTGCCCTTGTACAGATGGACGGCGATGTACGCGCTCTCCCGGCCCGAGGCCGTGGAGAGCGCGATGTCGTCCGTGGGGGCCGTGCGGACCTCCACCGGGAAGCTGATCCGCAACGGCGAGCGGTCGACCATCGCCCTGACCTCGCGCAGCGCCTCCGTCGCGGCCTCGCGCGGCAGGGCGTACTCCATCTCCACGAAGCGGACCCGGCGCGGGCTGGTGAAGACCTTGTACGGGACGTCGGTGTACGTGCGGGCCGACAGGGCACGGCTGGAGAGCTTGGCGATCGACGGGATGGTGGCGGGGACCGCCCGCCCGAGCGAACAGGCCACCTGGAAGATCCCGTTGGAGAGGAGCTCGTCCTCGATCCAGCCGCTGACCTTTCCGGGCGGAGCGGCGGGGCCCGCGCTGCGGTTGTTGCGCTTGGTGTTGCAGTTGCCGGTGTGCGGGAACCAGTAGAACTCGAAGTGCTCGTTCTCGGCGACCAGTTCGTCGAAGTCGGCCGTGACCTTGTCGAAGGTCATCGGCTCCTCGCGGGCCGTCAACAGGAAGACCGGCTCCACGGCGAACGTGATCGCGGTGATGACACCGAGTGCGCCGAGCCCGATCCGGGCGACGGCGAAGATGTCGGCGTTCTCCTTCTCGGAGCAGGTCAGCACCGTGCCGTCCGCCGTGACCAGTTCGAGGGCGCGGATCTGGGCGGATATGGACGCCGAGTCGCGGCCGGTGCCGTGGGTGCCGGTCGAGGTGGCCCCGGCGACCGTCTGCTCCATGATGTCGCCCATGTTGGTGAGCGACAGGCCCTCCCGGGCGAGCGCGACGTTGAGCCGCTTCAGCGGGGTGCCGGCCTCGACGGTCACCGTCATCGCCGTGCGGTCGATCTCGCGGATGCCGGTGAGCAGATCGGGGCGGATCAACAGACCGTCGGTGACGGCGGTCCCGGTGAAGGAGTGCCCGGTGCCGACAGGCTTCACCTTCAGGCCGTCCTCGGACGCCCGGCGCAGCGCCTCGGCGAGCTCGTCCACGGAGGCGGGGGAGACGGCCCGGGCCGGACGCGCGGTGACATTCCCCGCCCAGTTACGCCACGCGCTCGTCGTCGTCCGTGCGTAGGTGTCGGTCATCTTCCCCGCGCCTTCCCGTAGGAACCGGCTTGGCAAGCCGGCGATACCCCAGGAACGCCACCGCGGCCGCGAGCGCTCCCGCCACGACGGGCACCGCGTACCCCGCCTTCGCCCCGGACGCGTCGACGACCCAGCCGGCGGCCGAGGAGCCGAGTGCCACGCCGACCGCGAGCCCGGTACTGGTCCAGGTCATGCCCTCGGTCAGCTTGGTGCGCGGTACGTGCTGCTCGACGAGGGCCATGGTGGTGACCATCGTCGGTGCGATGGCGAGACCCGCGACAAAGAGCGCCACGGCCAGGAACGGCAGGTTCCCGGCCAGTTGGAGGGGGATCATACTCACGGCCATGGCGCACACCCCCACCAGCCACCTGGTGGACGCCTTCCCCTTGAGACGGAGCAGTCCGAAAACGGCTCCGGCGAGGCAGGACCCCAGCGCGTACACGGCCAGCACCAGGCTTGCCGCGGCCTTGTGCCCCTGGTCGTCGGCGAAGGCTACGGTCACCACATCGACCGCGCCGAAGATCGCGCCGGTCGCCACGAAGGTGCCCACGAGGACCTGGAGACCGGGGGAGCGCAGCGCCGAGCCGCCGGTGTGCTGCTCGCGCGGATGCGGGACCGGCTCGGTGGCGCGCTGGGCGGTCAGCCAGACGACGCCGACCAGCAGGAACCCGGCGGCCAGCAGTGGACCCGCCTCCGGGAACCAGGCAGTGGACAGACCGATCGAGATGATCGGCCCGAAGATGAAGCACACCTCGTCGACGATCGACTCCCACGAGTACGCCGTGTGCAATTGCTGAGGCGAGCCCCGGTAGATCTCCGCCCAGCGGGCCCGGATCATCGACCCCACACTGGGCACGCAGCCGGCCCCGGCGGCGAACACGAAGAGGGTCCAGTCCGGCAGCCGCTGCTGCGCGCAGATCAGCAGCCCGGCCACCGCCGTCAGCGCGACGAGGGTGACGGGGCGCAGGATGCGGCGCTGCCCGTGCCGGTCGACCAGTCGGGAGACCTGCGGTCCCAGCACCGCCGCCGACATCGCCAGCGTCGCGGAGAGCGCGCCCGCGAGACCGTATCGGCCGGTGATCTGGGACACCATGGTCACCACACCGATGCCCATCATGGACAGCGGCATCCGGCCGAGAAATCCGGCAGCCGAGAACCGCTTGGTGCCGGGGGCGGCGAAGATCGCGCGGTAGGGACTGGGCAAGGAGGGCTCCGGTACGGCGAGGTCACACGGGGTGTCGTGTCATGCGTGAAGATGGCCGATACAGCTTACGGGCGGCGCACGGCGTCCGGCGCCGGGGCGGATGCCGGGGCACGGGCACGTCGGTGGATGTCGGTTGGAGCGATGTCACAGGCGGGTGGCAGGATCGTTCGCATGTCCGATCTGCGCGCTCCCGCTCCCTACGACGCCCTGCTGCTGCTCTCCTTCGGCGGCCCCGAGGGCCCGGACGACGTGGTCCCGTTCCTGGCGAACGTGACCCGCGGCCGCGGCATCCCCGAGGAGCGGCTGAAGGAGGTCGGAAAGCACTACTTCCTGTTCGGCGGCGTCAGCCCGATCAACGCCCAGAACAGGGCCCTGCTGGACGCCCTGCGCAAGGACTTCGCGGACCACGGACTCGATCTGCCGGTGTACTGGGGCAACCGCAACTGGGCGCCCTACCTCACCGACACCCTGCGCGAGATGGTTGCCGACGGACACCGCCACATCGCCGTCCTCGCCACCAGCGCCTACGCCTCGTACTCCGGCTGCCGCCAGTACCGCGAGAACCTCGCCGAGTCGCTGGCCGTGCTGGAGGCCGAGGGGCTGCCGGTGCCGCGCGTGGACAAGCTCCGGCACTACTTCAACCATCCGGGCTTCGTCCGGCCCATGGTGGAGGGTGTCCTCACGTCGCTCGCCGAGCTTCCCGAAGAGGACAGGGCCGGGGCACACCTCGCCTTCACCACACACTCCATCCCCACCTCCGCCGCCGACACCTCCGGCCCCGAGGAGGCGCACGGCGACGGCGGCGCGTATGTCGCCGAGCATCTCGACGTCGCCCGGGTGATCGTCGACGCGGTGCGCGAGGAGACCGGCGTCGCGTATCCCTGGCAGCTCGTCTACCAGTCGCGCAGCGGCGCCCCGCACATCCCCTGGCTGGAGCCCGACATCTGCGACCACCTGGAGGCGCTCCACGGGGCGGGCGTGCCCGCTGTGGTGATGGCCCCCATCGGCTTCGTCTCGGACCACATGGAGGTCCTGTACGACCTCGACACCGAGGCCACCGCGAAGGCCGCCGAGCTCGGTCTGCCGGTGCGGCGGTCAGCGACGGTCGGTGCGGACCCGCGGTTCGCCGCGGCCGTGCGCGAGCTGGTCCTGGAGCGCGCTGCCACCGACCGGGGACGCACGGTGGAGCGGTGCGCGCTCGGGGCGCTCGGTCCGAGCCACGATCTCTGCCCCGTCGGCTGCTGCCCGGCCCGTGCCCTCAAGCCCGCCGCGGCGGGCGCCGACAGTCCCTACGCCTAGGAGCGCTGTACCTCTGTGACCCCTGTGAGCCCTGGTCCCTCTGTGGCCGACCCCGTCCTGTCCGAACTGCTCGGCCTCGCCCTGGAGGCCGCCCGGCGCGCCGGTGCGCTGCTCCGCGACGGCCGCCCCGCCGATCTCGGGGTGGCCGCGACCAAGTCCAGTCCGATCGACGTCGTCACCGAGATGGACATCGCCGCCGAGAAACTGATCACCGGCTTCCTCGCCGAGCGCCGCCCCCAGGACGGCTTTCTCGGCGAGGAGGGTGCCAGCTCCGCGGGCAGCAGCGGCATCCGCTGGGTCATCGATCCGCTCGACGGCACGGTGAACTACCTCTACGGTCAGCCGACCTGGGCCGTCTCCATCGCAGCGGAACGGGACGGCGAGCGTGTCGTGGGCGTGGTGGAGGCCCCTATGCGCCGTGAGACGTACCAGGCGGTCCTCGGCGGCGGTGCGTATGCCAAGGGCGGCGCCTACGGCCACGGCACCGCGCTGCGCATCCGGCCCGCACCGCCGCTCGACCAGGCGCTGGTCTCGACCGGCTTCAACTACGTCACCGACGTCCGTGCACACCAGGCGGACGTCGCCCAGCAGCTGATCCCGAAACTCCGCGACATCCGGCGCAGCGGCTCCGCCGCCGTCGATCTCTGCGATGTCGCCGCGGGCCGACTGGACGGCTACTACGAGCGCGGGCTCCACCCCTGGGACCTCGCCGCCGGTGACCTGATCGCCCGGGAGGCCGGCGCCCGCACCGGCGGCCGGCCCGGACTGCCCGCCGACGGCGACCTGACCGTGGCCGCGTCACCGGGTGTCTTCGAGCCCCTGCAGATCCTCCTGGAGGATCTGGGCGCCTGGCACGACTGACGCACCCGGCCGCGAAGCGCCTGGGGCGCGCTGTGGCGGGCGTTCACGACAGCACAGGGCCCCGGCGCCATGGAGGCTGCCGGGGGCCCTGTGCCGACTGCTCAGAGGGTCGTGGCGCCGACTTCGATACCGTGCTCGGCGGCGAGGCGGTGCAGGTCGTCCAGCTCTCCCTGCTCGACATCCGCGAGGAAGTCGTCGCCCGTCTCGCGGGCCCTGGTGAGGTCGGACTCGGTGGTCTTGATTCGCTGCAGCAGACCTGCGGTGAAAGCGTCCATGGTGCGCCCCCTCATCGTGGGTCGGTGGCACGGGGGTGTGCCCGGGTTTCCCTCCGCCAGGGGCGGTAGGGCGGGTGATCACGCACTCTCCAGGGACGGAGCGGCCGTGGTGCGCCACATGCATGGCGTGATCGCGGGTGTGAATTCGTCCTCCCCAGGCCCTGGCTGAGAGAAACCTCAACTGGTCTGGAAATCCGGTGAATTCCCCGAAGCCGCAGGTCGTACCGCGCCGCCTTACCGCCGGTTTATACGCGGTGCAGGCAGGATGGAGCCGGACAGACAGTGCTGCTGAGCCGGGCCGATCACGGTCCGTGGGCTCATACGAACGTTCTGAAGTTTCTAAGGAAGGAAAGCGCCGTGCGTGTACTCGTCGTGGAGGACGAGCAGCTGCTCGCCGATGCGGTGGCCACCGGATTGCGCCGGGAGGCCATGGCGGTCGACGTCGTGTACGACGGTGCGGCGGCCTTGGAGCGCATCGAGGTCAACGACTACGACGTCGTGGTGCTGGACCGGGACCTCCCCCTGGTGCACGGCGACGACGTCTGCCGCCGGATCGTCGAGCTGGGCATGCCGACCCGGGTGCTCATGCTCACGGCCTCCGGGGACGTGAGCGATCGGGTGGAGGGCCTGGAGCTCGGCGCCGACGACTACCTGCCGAAGCCGTTCGCCTTCAGCGAGCTGACCGCGCGGGTACGGGCCCTGGGGCGCCGCACGACGGTCGCGCTGCCGCCCATTCTGGAGCGCGCCGGCATCAAGCTGGACCCCAACCGCCGCGAGGTCTTCCGCGACGCGCAGGAGATCCAGCTCGCGCCGAAGGAGTTCGCGGTGCTGGAGGTGCTGATGCGCAGCGAGGGCGCGGTCGTCTCCGCGGAGCAGCTGCTGGAGAAGGCCTGGGACGAGAACACCGACCCGTTCACCAATGTGGTCCGGGTGACGGTCATGACCCTGCGCCGCAAACTCGGGGAGCCGCCGGTCATCGTCACCGTGCCCGGCTCCGGTTACCGGATCTGAGGCCTGGTGTCCACCATCCCGGCGCCCCCGACAGCGCCCCCGAAACCCACCTGGGACCCCAAACAGCTGGAGCCCCCGTACCCCTGGCTGCGCCCGACCATCCGGATACGGCTCACGCTTCTGTACGGCGGGATGTTCCTGATCGCCGGCATCCTGCTGCTTTCGATCATCTACATGCTGGCAGCACAGGCCCTGCACGTGGGCAGTGAGCTGCCGTTCAAGGTCGTCAGCGGCCAGGTCTCCAGCGATCTGTGCAACCTCTCCGGAGAGGGGTCGTCACCGGCTGCCGTCAACGCGGCCATGAACTCGTGTGTCAACCATCAGCGCCAGGAGGCGCTCGACACCCTCCTGAACCGTTCGCTGCTGGCCCTCGTCGGTCTGAGCGTCATCGCCTTCGCCTTCGGCTACGCCATGGCGGGCCGGGTGCTCTCCCCGCTGGGCCGCATCACCCGCACCGCCCGCCGGGTGGCCGGGACAGACCTGTCCCGGCGGATCGAGCTGGACGGTCCCGACGACGAGCTCAAGGAGCTCGCCGACACCTTCGACGACATGCTCGACCGGCTGGAGCGGGCCTTCACCGCACAGCAGCGGTTCGTCGGGAACGCCTCGCACGAACTGCGTACCCCGCTCGCGATCAACCGCACCCTGCTTGAGGTCCACCTCTCCGACCCGCAGGCTCCGCCGGAGCTCCAGCAGCTCGGCAAGACCCTGCTGGCCACCAACGAGCGCAGCGAGCAGCTGGTCGAGGGGCTGCTGCTGCTCGCCCGCAGCGACAACCAGATCATCGAGCGCAAACCGGTCGACCTCGCGGAGGTCGCCACGCGCGCGCTCGACCAGACCCGGGCCGAGGCCGAGCAGAAGGGCGTGGAGATCCGTGAGGAGATCGTGCCCGCCGTCGTCCAGGGCAACGGTGTCCTGCTGGAGCGGATCGCGCTGAACCTCGTACAGAACGCCGTGCGCTACAACATCCGGGAGGAGGGCTGGGTGGACGTCACCACCGAGCTGCAGCCCGGCCAGGCGCTGCTGGTGGTCTCGAACACCGGCCCCGTGGTGCCGGCGTACGAGATCGACAACCTCTTCGAGCCCTTCAGACGGCTCCGTACGGAGCGAACGGGCAGCGACAAGGGGGTCGGGCTCGGCCTGTCGATCGCGCGGTCCGTGGCGCGTGCTCACGGCGGCCGTATCATCGCGGAACCCCGTGAGGGTGGTGGTCTCGTGATGCGCGTCACCCTGCCGGTCTGAGAGGCTGATTCGAGCGATACGCACAGGGATCACTTCGTTCGCTTTGAGCGGAATTTTCGGGACCTGTGCCCGAGAGATCCATGTGTGATCGATCACAGGAGCGAATCTCGGGCGTTCCACGCTCCGTGACCAGGCCTCCCGCCCAAAATCCGGCAAAAGTCGGGGTTTTCGGGGGTCGATATCACGGGAAGTACACGGGGTGGCGCCCGTGAAGCGCGGCATGCGGACCGTGTACGGTCCCCTTCGCCACCCAAGCCGACCGCTCCAGAGGGGTCCGCTCGGGTGTCGATTGAGTAACAGACCTTGATGTGAGGCAAAATCTCCGCCTCGGGTCGGGCACAAGTCCGGCCTCTCACGCGTTACGTGCGCTGAGACACCGCAGACACCCAGAGGGGGAGAGCGACACATGGCAACGGATTACGACACCCCACGCAAGACCGATGACGACGTCGACCAGGACAGCCTTGAGGAACTCAAGGCACGTCGGAGCGACAAGACGGCGTCCGCCGTCGACGTCGACGAGTTCGACGCGGCAGAAGGACTGGAGCTCCCCGGAGCGGACCTGTCCAATGAGGAACTCGCCGTCAGGGTCCTGCCCAAGCAGGCCGACGAGTTCACCTGCATGAGCTGCTTCCTCGTGCACCACCGCAGCCAGCTGGCCCGCGAGAAGAACGGCCAGCCGATCTGCCGCGACTGCGACTAGGTCCGGTCGGACGTGGCAGGCGACACACCGTTCCGGAAGCGGGGCTTGCGACGCAAGGAGCCGTCGGAGGTGAATCAGGGCAGCACAGGCCCGGCAGAGGGCGTAGCAGCCCTTGCCGAGCAGTACGCCCTGCCACCCTCCGCAGGCGTGTCTGACGACGAGCGAGGCCGTTCGGCCTCGCTCGAAGCAGTGGAAGCCGCCATCGCCGCGGAGACGGGCCGGGCGATACCGGCAGCCGGCGCGGCCGATGGGGCCGAGCAGACCGGCAGGACGGAGCCCGTGACCGGGGCAGGCCGTCTGCAATCAGTCAAACGGGGCGTACGCAAGGGCGGGGAGAGCGCCAGGGCCGCGATCGGCCATATCGCCGACCGGATCATCGAGACCGCTCCCCGCGTCCCTGTGCGCGACCTCGCCACCCTGCGCAGGCAGTTCCCGGGCCTCGGCCCGGAGGAGCTCGCCGACAAGCTCGTCGCAGGCGCGAGCAAGGGCACTGCCACCGTCGGCGCCGGTATCGGCGCGGCGGCCATGCTGCCCGTACCGCCCGCCATGTTCGCCGAGCTGGCCGCGGAGATCACGGGTGTGGCCGCGATCGAGATGAAGCTCGTGGCCGAACTGCACGAGGTCTACGGCCTGCGCCCGCCGGGCGGCCTCACCCAGCGCAGCACCGCGTACCTCACGTCGTGGACGGAGGAGCGCGGCATCGATGTCACCCATCCGGCGACGATTGATGCGGCGCTCGGCGGCCGGATGAAGCGGGAGCTGCGCCAGCAGATCGTGAAGCGGATGATGCGCGATCTGCCGAACCTGATCCCGTTCCTGGCCGGCGCCGCCATCGGCGCGGTGATGAACCGGCGCGACACGAAGAAGCTTGCCGATCGGGTCAGGAAAGACCTGCGCAAGGCCCAGATCCCCTGGGACCGGCTCCCGGAACTGCCGCCCCTGGAGCGGTCGCGGAAGCCGCGCAAGGACCTCCCGAAGGAGATCGAGGGCTGACGGCCTGCCCCAGAGGCGCGAAACGGCTATGCGGCCCGTACCGCCGCGAGCGCCGCTACCAGGGCCTGCGGCTCGCGGGTCGACAGATAGACGTACGGAGTCGGGTCCTCCGGGTCGGTGACCTCCACCCGCACCGCCGTCTGGATGTAGCTGCGCTGCAGCATGAAGGCACGGGTGTCCGCCTTGTACGTGCGCCAGGCGCGCGCCTCCTCGCCCTCCAGCGCCTCCGCCTCGCCAAGTGCCGTCACCGGGATCCGGGCGTCACCCGCGACCAGGGCGCCCGCCACCACTCGGATCCGGGCGGAGCCGTACGAGCTGACCGTGAGCGAGGCCAGCGCGGTGCCACCGACCAGGCCGGCCAGCAGCGGCAGGGTTCCCAGCGGCAGCAGCATCAGGGCGCAGGCGACCCCCATCAGGAAGGCAATGAACCACCACGAACGGGGTGCGGTCAGGCGTTCGTCGAAAGGCGGGGTGGAAGGCTGCATGAACCCTAGCTTGGCACGGCGCGACCTGCGGCTGGCCGCGCGGGTAAGGTCTGCGCCTGTGAGTGGAACATCTGCGGCTCTTCAGCCACCGGCCGACGCGGTGAAACCGGTCCGGCATCCCGACGCCCCGGTCCCCGGTGAGCTCCTCGGCGCGCACTACGAACACTGTTTCGGCTGCGGTGAAGGGCAGCCGCACGGGCTGCACCTCCAGGCGCGGGCCGGCGAGGGTGTCAGCGTCACCGCCGATTTCACGGTGAAGGCCGCCCACCAGGGCGCCCCGGGCCTTGCGCACGGCGGAATCCTGGCCACGGCGCTGGACGAGACGCTGGGCTCACTGAACTGGCTGCTGCGGGTGATCGCGGTGACCGGGCGACTGGAGACCGACTTCGTGCGCCCCGTGCCGGTCGACACCGTGCTGCACCTGGACGCCGAGGTCACCGCCGTCCACGGCCGGAAGATCTACTCCCGGGCGACCGGTCGGATCGGGGGCCCGGACGGGCCCGTCGCGGTCCGCGCCGAGGCCCTCTTCATCGAGGTCAAGGTCGACCACTTCATCGAGAACGGCCGCCCCGCCGAGATCCAGGCGGCGATGGCCGACCCGGACCAGGTCAGGCGCGCCCGTGCCTTCGAGGTGAATCCCTGATGCGCCGTCCCGTCGACGTACTGCTCCGCCGGGTCGATCCGGAGGTGCCGATTCCGGCGTACGGGCACCCGGGCGACGCCGGGGTCGATCTGGTGACCACGGAGGCCGCCGAGCTCGCCCCGGGCGAACGCGCGATGCTGCCCACCGGCGTGTCGATCGCGCTGCCCGACGGGTACGCCGCGTTCGTGCATCCGCGGTCCGGCCTCGCGGCCCGCTGCGGAGTCGCCCTCGTCAATGCCCCGGGGACGGTTGATGCCGGGTACCGTGGAGAGATCAAGGTCATCGTCATCAATCTCGACCCGCGCGAGACCGTGCGGTTCGAGAGGTTCGACCGGATTGCCCAACTGGTCGTCCAGCAGGTCGAGAAGGTGCGCTTCCACGAGGTGTCGGAACTGCCCGGCTCGGCGAGGGGCGAGGGCGGCTTCGGTTCCACCGGAGGGCATGCCACGGGTGATGTTGACGGCGTCAGGGGCGGGATCACCCAGGGCGGGAACAGCTACGCTTCGGTCGTACCCGACCGGGAAGGACAGTGACGTGTTCGGACGTCGCAAGAAGAGTGGTTCCGCCGAGGACGTGGCGGACGAAGCGCGCGAGGCCGAGCAGGTCGTCGACGAGCTCGACGACACCGACGCCGCCGAGAGCGGAGCGCGCCGGGTGAATCTGCCGCCGGCGCCGCGGCCGGACGGGCCGTGGGACATCGACGAGGTCTCCCAGCCCGGCGAGGGCCGGGTCGACCTGGGCGGCATCTTCGTGCCCGGGGTCGACGGAATGGAGCTGCGCGTCGAGGTCGCCGGTGACGCGATCGTCGCCGCCACCGTCGTGCTGCGCGACAGCGCGATCCAGCTGCAGGCCTTCGCCGCCCCCAAGAAGGAGGGCATCTGGGGCGAGGTCCGCGAGGAGATCGCCACCGGCATCACCCAGCAGGGCGGGGTCATCGACGAGGTCGAGGGCCCGCTGGGCTGGGAGCTGCGGGCACAGGTCCCCGTGCAGCTTCCGGACGGGACGAACGGCGTGCAGCTGGTGCGCTTCGTCGGCGTCGACGGGCCGCGCTGGTTCCTGCGCGGAGTGATCTCCGGCCAGGGCGCCGTGCAGCCGCAGGCCGCAGGGCTGCTGGAGACGATCTTCCGGGACACCGTGGTCGTCCGCGGCGAGGGCCCGATGGCCCCACGCGACCCGATCGTCCTCAAGCTCCCCAGCGACGCCCAGATGGTGCCCGACGGTGTGCAGCAGGAGGACCAGGAGAGCTCGAAGTTCTCCGGTGGCATGGGCCAGCTCCAGCGCGGGCCCGAGATCACCGAGGTGCGCTGAACCGCCTCCCGGGGCGTGTGACAGCTTCGGCCGGTGGGCCGTACTTCCCTTCGAGGGAGGTGCGGCCCACCGGCTTTTGCATGCCTGCGGAGCGTGCGACGGAGCACGCTCACCGGCGCGTGTATGGGGCGCGTATGGGGCACGTATGGGCGCCGTCAAGGGCGCGCCCTTCCCCGTAAGGAAGCCATCAACGCAGGCGGCGGGGGCTTCGGACGGGGGTTTGCTCAGGAGGTCCGAGAATTCGAACCTCATCTAGGAGCACACGGTGGCCGATCTGGCCTTCGTCGTCACCACGATCGCGGTCTTCGCGCTGGTGGCTCTCGTCGCCAAGGGGGTGGCGAAGCTGTGACTGCCGAGAACATCGTCGGTCTGATCGTGGCCGCCGCCCTGCTGGGCTATCTCGTCCTCGCCCTTCTGTACCCGGAGAGGTTCTGAGCCCGATATGAGCCCCGTCCTCGCTGGTGTGCTCCAGCTGCTCGCCCTCGTCGTGGCGCTGGGTCTGGCCTACCGTCCGCTCGGCGACTACATGGCCGGCGTCTACTCCTCGAAGAAGCACCTCCGGGTCGAGAAGTGGATCTACAAGGCCATCGGCGCCAACCCCGACACGGAGATGCGCTGGCCCGCCTATCTCCGTGGTGTCCTCGCGTTCTCCGCGGTGAGCGTCCTTTTCCTGTACCTGCTGCAGCGGCTCCAGGGCAGCCTGCCCGGCTCGCTCGGCTTCTCCTCGATCGATCCCGATCAGGCGTTCAACACGGCGGCCTCCTTCGTTGCGAACACCAACTGGCAGTCGTACTACGGCGAGCAGGCCATGGGCCATGTCGTCCAGACCGGCGGCCTCGCGGTGCAGAACTTCGTCTCGGCCTCCGTCGGCATCGCCGTCGCGGTGGCGCTCGTACGCGGCTTCGCCCGCTCCCGCACCGGTGAGCTCGGCAACTTCTGGTCCGACCTGGTGCGCGGCACGATACGGATCCTGCTGCCGATCGCCGTGATCGCCGCGCTCGTACTCGTGGCGTGCGGCGCCATCCAGAACTTCGCCGGCATCCACGAGGTCGGCCAGTTCATGGGCGGCTCGCAGCAGTGGAACGGCGGTGCGGTCGCCTCGCAGGAGGCCATCAAGGAGCTGGGCACCAACGGCGGCGGTTACTTCAATGCCAATGCGGCGCACCCCTTCGAGAACCCCAACGGGCTCTCCAACCTCCTTGAGATCTTCCTGATCCTGGTCATCCCGTTCTCGCTGACCCGCACCTTCGGGCGCATGGTCGGCTCGCTGAAGCAGGGCTACGCGATCCTCGCGGCGATGGGCATCATCTGGCTCGGCTTCACCGCGCTGATGATGTGGACCGAGTTTGCCCACCACGGACCCGCGTTCGACATCGCGGGCGGGGCGATGGAGGGCAAGGAGACCCGCTTCGGGGTCGGCGGGTCGTCGATCTTCGCCGTGGCCACGACGCTCACCTCGACCGGAGCGGTGAACTCCTTCCACTCCTCGTTCACCGGCCTCGGCGGTGGCATCACCATGCTCGGCATGCAGCTCGGCGAGATCGCCCCCGGTGGTACCGGCTCCGGCCTCTACGGCATGCTGATCATGGCGATCATCGCGGTGTTCATCGCGGGCCTGATGGTCGGCCGCACGCCCGAGTACCTCGGCAAGAAGATCGGCACCCGCGAGATCAAGCTCGCGGCCTGCTACATCCTCATCACCCCGGCACTGGTGCTCTGCTTCACCGCGGCGGCGATGGCTCTGCCCACTCCGGTCCACTCGATGACCAACTCCGGTGCGCACGGCTTCTCCGAGATCCTGTACGCCTACACCTCCGGCGCCAACAACAACGGTTCGGCATTCGCCGGGCTCAACGCGGACACCCAGTGGTTCAACACCACGATCGGGCTCGCGATGCTGCTGGGCCGGTTCCTGCCCATGGTCTTCGTCCTGGCCCTGGCCGGCTCGCTCGCCGAGCAGCGGCCCGTACCGGCGACCGTCGGCACGCTCGGCACCCACAAGCCGCTCTTCAGCGGACTGCTGGTCGGCACGATCATGATCGTCGCCGGTCTGACCTACTTCCCGGCCCTGGCGCTGGGGCCGCTGGCCGAAGGGCTGGCGTCATGACCACTACACCTACGCAACACGACGAATCGATGCATGAGGACGCGATGTCCACTGTCACCAAGGACCTGGCACCGCACCAGGACGCGCCCACCGGTCACCGGACCGAGGGACGCGTCGGCGCGGGGCTGTTCGACCCCAAGCAGCTGCTCAAGTCCTTCCCTGACGCCGTCCGCAAGCTCGACCCGCGGGTGATGGTCAAGTCGCCGGTGATGTTCGTGGTCCTGGTCGGTTCGGTGCTCACCACCGTCCTCGCCGCCCTGGACCCGACCGACTGGTTCGGCTGGACGATCGCCGCGTGGCTCTGGCTCACCACGATCTTCGCCAACCTGGCGGAGGCGGTCGCCGAGGGCCGCGGCAAGGCGCAGGCCGACACGCTGCGCAAGGCCAAGACCGACACGGTCGCGCGTCGGCTCGCCGGGAAGAACGAGGAGCGCGTACCCGGCACCGATCTGCGCATCGGTGACCTGGTGGTCTGCGAGGCCGGTGACATCGTCCCCGGCGACGGTGACGTCGTCGAGGGCGTCGCCAGCGTCGACGAGTCCGCCATCACGGGGGAGTCGGCACCGGTCATCCGGGAGTCGGGCGGCGATCGCTCGGCCGTCACCGGTGGTACGAAGGTGCTCTCCGACCGCATCGTCATCAAGATCACCACCAAGCCCGGTGAGACCTTCATCGACCGGATGATCAACCTGGTCGAGGGCGCGGCCCGGCAGAAGACGCCCAACGAGATCGCGCTGAACATCCTGCTCGCGTCCCTGACCATCGTCTTCCTGCTGGCCGTCGTCACCCTGCAGCCGTTCGCCATCTACGCAGGCCGGCGCCAGTCGTTGATCGTGCTGACCGCGCTGCTGGTCTGCCTCATCCCCACCACCATCGGCGCGCTGCTCTCCGCGATCGGCATCGCCGGCATGGACCGCCTCGTCCAGCGCAATGTCCTCGCCATGTCCGGACGCGCCGTCGAAGCCGCGGGCGACGTGTCGACCCTGTTGCTCGACAAGACCGGCACCATCACGCTCGGCAACCGGCAGGCCGCCGAGTTCGTCCCGGTCACGGGGGTGACGGAGGCCGAACTGGCGGACGCCGCCCAGCTCTCCTCGCTGGCCGACGAGACGCCCGAGGGCCGCTCCGTCGTCGTCCTGGCGAAGGAGACGTACGGGCTCCGCGAGCGCCACCAGGGTGAGCTCGTCGTGGCCGAGTGGGTCGGTTTCACCGCACAGACCCGGATGTCCGGTGTGGACGTCGAGGGGCGCAGGATCCGCAAGGGTGCGACCGGCTCGGTCGTCGCCTGGGTCGAGGAACAGGGCGGCACCGTCTCGCCGGACGCCCGCACACTCACCGACCGGATCTCCCAGGCGGGCGGTACACCGCTGCTGGTCGCCGTCGACGACGAGCGGGGTGCCCGGATCCTCGGGGTCATCCACCTCAAGGACGTCGTCAAGGAAGGGATGCGGGAGCGGTTCGACGAGCTGCGCCGGATGGGTATCCGTACGGTGATGATCACCGGCGACAACCCGCTGACCGCGAAGGCGATCGCCGAGGAGGCGGGGGTCGACGACTTTCTCGCCGAGGCCACGCCCGAGGACAAGATGGCCCTCATCAAGCGTGAGCAGGCCGGCGGCAAGCTCGTCGCGATGACCGGTGACGGCACGAACGACGCGCCGGCGCTCGCCCAGGCCGATGTCGGCGTGGCCATGAACACCGGTACCTCGGCCGCCAAGGAGGCCGGGAACATGGTGGACCTGGACTCCAACCCGACGAAACTCATCGAGATCGTCGAGATCGGCAAGCAGTTGCTGATCACCCGCGGCGCGCTGACCACCTTCTCGATCGCCAACGACGTCGCGAAGTACTTCGCGATCATCCCGGCGATGTTTGCGGTGGTCTACCCGGGCCTGGACAGGCTGAACATCATGCAGCTGTCCTCGCCGGAGTCCGCGATCCTGTCCGCCGTCGTCTTCAACGCACTGATCATCATCGCGCTGGTGCCGCTCGCCCTGAAGGGCGTGCGCTACCGGCCGAGCAGCGCCGACTCGATGCTCCGGCGGAACCTCGGGATCTACGGACTCGGCGGCCTGATCGCCCCGTTCATCGGCATCAAGATCATCGACCTGATCCTCTCCCTCATTCCCGGAATCGGCTGATCGCGCCATGACCTCCATGAACAACTCCGCGGGAAACACCGTTCGGCTGCTCTGGGCCGGGCTGCGGGCCCTGCTCGTCCTCACGATCGTCTGCGGCGTGATCTACCCGCTCGCCGTCACCGGCGTCGCCCAGGGCCTCTTCCCGGGCAGGGCGAACGGCTCCGAGATCACGGCGAACGGCAAGGTCGTCGGCTCCGAACTGATCGGTCAGCGCTACGACCTGCCGCTGAAGAAGGGCCAGGAGACCCCGGCCCCGGACCTCAAGTGGTTCCAGCCGCGACCGTCCAACGGCCTCGGCACCAACAGCGTCAACACGCAGTACAAGCTGATCCTGTCCGGCGCGACCAACCGGTCCGGCGACAACAAGGATCTGATCGACTGGGTCACGGACGCCAAGGCCGCCGTCGTCAAGGACAACTCCGTACCCGGGCATCCGGTCAAGCCCTCGGACGTGCCGGCCGACGCCGTCACCTCCTCCGGGTCCGGTCTCGACCCGGACATCTCCCCGGCGTACGCGCAGCTCCAGGTGCGCCGCGTCGCCGAGCGGAACCACCTTGGCGTCGACCAGGTCGAGAAGCTCGTGAAGCAGCACACCGACGGCCGGATCCTCGGCTTCGTGGGCGAGCCCCGGGTCAACGTCCTTCAGCTCAACATCGCGCTCAAGGAGCTGGTGAACGGGGGCTGATCCCTTCGTCGGCGGATGTGCCGGGTCGCCGTGGTCGTACTGGAGGGACCACTGCGGCCCGGCGCCGTACCCGCCCGGGGGCCAAGAGCTGTCCCGTAGGCCATTGCCCAGCCGTGTGCCTCGTGCACATACTGGCGGCCGACGGGGACCGACCACGCATGGGGGAGCGCATGACCGACAGCACCGGCGGAAAGAGCACCAGCGGACAGGGTGGCACGGCCGTCGCCGAGGACCCGGCCCGCGGGCCGATGGTCCGCATCGAGGACCTGCACCGCTCGTACGGAACCGGCGCGGGCGCCGTCCACGCGCTGCGCGGGGTCTCCTTCGACGTGCCGCGTGGCGAGCTCGTCGCACTCAAGGGGCGCTCCGGCTCCGGCAAGACAACCCTGCTGAACCTGGTCGGCGGCCTCGACAGCCCCGACCGCGGCCGGATCACCGTCGACGGCACGGACCTCTGCGAGCTCGGCGAGAACGGGCTGCTGGAGCTGCGCCGGGACCGGATCGGCTTCATCTTTCAGTCGTTCGGTCTGATCCCGATCCTGACCGCCGCGGAGAACGTCGGCGTACCGATGCGGTTGCGCAACGCGGATCCGCGCGAGCGGGAGGACCGGGTGGCCCTGCTGCTCTCCCTGGTCGGGCTCGGCGACCACGGTGCGCAGCGGCCCGGAGAACTCTCGGGCGGCCAGCAGCAGCGAGTCGCCATCGCCCGCGCGCTCGCCAACCGGCCCGCACTGCTGATCGCGGACGAACCGACGGGCCAGCTCGACGCGGAGACGGGGCTCGCCGTGATGGAGCTGTTGCGCGCGGTGGTACGGAGCGAGGGGGTGACCGCGCTGGTGGCGACGCACGATGCGCAGCTGCTGGGACTGGCGGACCGGGTGCTGGAGCTGAGCGACGGGCACATCGCCGAGTACGCGTAAGGGGCGGGGGAGACGGGTGCCCGGGTTCGTCCCGGGCACCTTTTGTTGCTCACTTCCGGGAGATGCGCAACCCGCCCGGTTCGGCGCATCAGAATTCTGTCAATTCGGCCTTCTGTCCGACCCTATGTCTTATTCGCCGTAAATCTTCGGGGTAACTTCGAGAACGGCTGCCGCACCGGCCGCAGCCGTTCTGAAAGACAATGGGGCCATGGCACGCGGCAAGCTTCGGATCTACCTGGGTGCGGCACCGGGTGTCGGCAAGACGTACGCGATGCTCTCCGAGGCCCACCGCAGGGTCGAGCGGGGCACCGACTGCGTCGTGGCATTCGTGGAGCACCACGACCGGCCGCGCACCGAGGTCATGCTGCACGGCCTGGAACAGATCCGGCGCCGCGAGATCGAGTACCGGTCCGCCGTCTTCACCGAGATGGACGTCGACGCGGTCCTGGAACGTGCCCCGGCCGTCGCCCTGGTGGACGAGCTGGCCCACACCAATGTGCCGGGCTCCCGCAACGCCAAGCGCTGGCAGGATGTCGAGGAACTCCTCCAGGCCGGCATCGACGTCATCTCCACCGTCAACATCCAGCACCTGGAGTCGCTCGGCGACGTCGTCGAGTCGATAACGGGCGTACGGCAGCGCGAGACCGTCCCCGACGAGGTCGTCCGCCGCGCCGACCAGCTCGAACTGGTCGACATGTCGCCCCAGGCGCTGCGCCGGCGGATGGCCCACGGCAACATCTACAAGCCGGACCGGATCGACGCGTCCCTGTCCAACTACTTCCGCCCGGGCAACCTCACCGCCCTGCGCGAACTCGCCCTCCTCTGGGTCGCCGACCGGGTCGACGAGTACCTCCAGGCGTACCGCGGCGAACACAACATCCGCTCCACCTGGCAGGCCCGCGAACGCATCGTCGTCGGACTCACCGGCGGCCCCGAGGGCCGTACGCTCATCCGCCGCGCGGCCCGTATGGCCGCCAAGGGCTCCGGCAGCGAAATCCTCGCCGTCTACATCGCCCGCAGCGACGGACTGACCTCCGCGTCGCCCAAGGAACTCACCGTCCAGCGCACCCTCGTCGAGGACCTCGGCGGTACGTTCCACCACGTCATCGGCGACGACATACCCTCGGCGCTCCTCGAATTCGCCCGTGGTGTCAACGCCACCCAGATCGTGCTCGGCTCCAGCCGCCGCAAGGCCTGGCAGTACATCTACGGGCCCGGCGTCGGAGCCACCGTCGCCCGCGAGTCCGGCCCCGACCTCGATGTCCACATCGTCACGCACGAAGAGGTCGCCAAGGGCCGCGGACTGCCGATCGCCCGCGGCGCCCGGCTGGGCCGGGCCCGGATCGTCTGGGGCTGGCTGGTCGGGGTCGGCGGCCCGGCCCTCCTCACGCTGCTGCTGACCGGCATGAAGAACGGCCCGGGGCTCGCCAACGACGTCCTGCTCTTCCTCTTCCTGACCGTCGCAGCAGCCCTGATCGGCGGGCTGCTGCCCGCCCTCGCCTCGGCGGCCGCCGGCTCTCTGCTGCTGAACTACTGGTTCACCCCACCGACCCACACCCTGACGGTCCAGGATCCGAGGAACTTCGTCGCCATCGTGATCTTCTTCGCGGTCGCGGTGGCGGTGGCCTCCGTCGTCGATCTGGCGGCCCGCCGTACCCATCAGGCGGCCCGGCTGCGCGCCGAGTCCGAGATCCTCTCGTTCCTCGCGGGCAGCGTCCTGCGCGGCGAGACGACGCTGGACGCCCTGCTGGAGCGGGTCCGCGAGACCTTCGCGATGGAGTCCGTCGCGCTGCTGGAGCGGAAGAGCGACGTCGACCCGTGGACCTGTGCGGGCAGCGTCGGCCCCGGGCCGGTCGCCCGCCCCGAGGACGCCGATGTGGACATGCCGGTCGGCGACCACATGGCGCTCGCGCTGTCCGGCCGGGTGCTGCCCGCCGAGGACCGTCGCGTGCTCGGTGCGTTCGCCGCCCAGGCCGCCGTCGTACTCGACCGGCAGCGACTGGTCGGGGAGGCGGAGGAGGCCCGCCGGCTCGCCGAGGGCAACCGGATACGGACCGCGCTGCTGGCCGCCGTCAGCCATGACCTGCGGACCCCGCTGGCCGCCATCAAGGCCGCCGTCAGCTCACTGCGCTCCGACGACGTCGCCTGGTCCGACGAGGACCAGGCGGAGCTCCTGGAAGGCATCGAGGCCGGCGCCGACCGCCTGGACCACCTGGTGGGCAACCTCCTCGACATGTCCCGGCTGCAGACCGGCACCGTCACCCCGCTGATCCGCGAGATCGACCTCGACGAGGTGGTCCCGATGGCGCTCGGAGGCGTACCGGAGGACAGCGTCGACCTGGACATCCCGGAGTCGCTGCCGATGGTCGCCGTCGACCCGGGGCTGCTGGAGCGGGCCGTCGCCAACATTGTCGAGAACGCCGTCAAGTACAGCCCCGACGGGGAACGCGTCACGGTGGCCGCCAGCGCGCTGGGCTCCCGGGTCGAGCTACGGGTGGCCGACCGCGGGCCCGGCGTCCCCGACGAGGGCAAGGAGCGGATCTTCGAGCCGTTCCAGCGTTACGGCGACGCCCCGCGCGGCGCCGGGGTCGGCCTCGGACTCGCCGTCGCCCGCGGCTTCGTGGAGTCCATGGGCGGAACCCTCGGGGCTGAGGACACCCCCGGCGGTGGCATGACCATGGTCCTGACGCTCAAAGCGGTGTCGGGATACGTTCCGGTCGGCCCCGACCTGCCGGCGCAGGTCGCCTCATGAATCTTCGCAACGCCTCAGTCAGCAGTTCCGTACAGCAGAAAGGCAGGTCCCCGATGACCCGGGTGCTTGTGGTCGACGACGAGCCGCAGATCGTACGCGCCCTCGTGATCAACCTGAAGGCGCGCAAGTACGAGGTGGACGCCGCGCCCGACGGTACGACCGCCCTGCAGCTCGCCGCCGCGCGCCACCCCGACGTCGTCGTCCTCGACCTCGGGCTGCCGGACATGGACGGTGTCGAGGTGATCAAGGGGCTGCGCGGCTGGACCCGGGTGCCGATCCTGGTGCTCTCCGCCCGCCACACCTCCGACGAGAAGGTCGAGGCGCTGGACGCCGGGGCCGACGACTACGTCACCAAGCCGTTCGGCATGGACGAGCTGCTGGCCCGGCTGCGTGCCTCGGTGCGGCGGGCCGAGCCGGTCGGCCAGGACGGCGCCGACGACGTCGTGATGGTCGAGACCGAGGGGTTCACTGTGGATCTGGCGGCGAAGAAGGTCCACCGCGAAGGACGCGACGTGCGGCTCACCCCGACCGAGTGGCATCTGCTGGAGGTCCTGGTCCGCAACAGTGGCCGGCTGGTCAGCCAGAAGCAGCTGCTGCAGGAGGTGTGGGGGCCCTCGTACGGCACCGAGACCAACTATCTGCGGGTCTACATGGCACAGCTCCGGCGCAAGCTGGAGGCGGATCCCTCGCACCCCCGGCACTTCGTCACCGAGCCGGGCATGGGTTACCGCTTCGAACGCGGCTGACGCCCGAGCGCACCGGATTGACGGCGGCCGGCGCGCCGCGGGCGTCAAGAACGAGCCTTGCTGGGTATCCCGTTCGGGTGAAAGAACGGATATCCGCCCGGACCGCTGTGGCCCGGTACCCTTCGGGTATGAGTGCTGTTCCACGTCCCGAGAAGGCGGAAAGGCCGTCCGGCCGCTTCCGCCGGATGCTCGACCGGCTGTCCAGCTCCCAGCAGGACCTGGAGTCGGAGGAGCTGCAGGAGGACTCGCAGGCATCGGGTTGCACGCGGATCTCCGACTGCACCGACCGCCAGATCGTCAAGGTGACTGGTACGTTGCGGACCGTCACCCTGCGGCCGCGCGCCGGAGTGCCCGCCCTGGAGGCGGAGCTCTTCGACGGCACCGCACCGCTCGACGTGGTCTGGCTGGGCCGGCGCTCCATCGTGGGCATTGAGCCGGGCCGCAAGCTCATCGCCTCGGGCCGGATCGCCATGAGTCACGGGCGCCGGGTGCTGTTCAACCCCAAATACGAACTCCGACCGCTCGGCAAGGAGTAGCCGGTGACGTCTCTCGACAAGCCGACGTCCGACACGGACCGCACCAACCCGACCGCCCAACAGGAGGCCGACGCCAAGGCGGTCACCGAAGCCGCCCTCTTCGAGGCATTCGGCGGCATCCGAGGGATGGTGGAGACAGTCCTTCCCGGGCTGCTCTTCGTCACGGTCTTCACCATCAACAAGGACCTGCACACCTCGGCCATCGGGGCGCTGGCCGTGTCCCTGCTCCTCGTCGCCGTACGGCTGATCCGCAGGGACACCGTCAAGCACGCCTTCAGCGGGGTCTTCGGCGTGGCCTTCGGTGTGGTCTTCGCGATGATGACGGGCAATGCCAAGGACTTCTACCTGCCCGGGATGCTCTACACGCTGGGCCTGGCCCTCGCGTACCTCGTCACGACCCTCGCAGGGGTGCCGCTGATCGGCCTGATGCTGGGCCCGGTCTTCAAGGAGAACCTCTCCTGGCGTACCAGGAACCCCGGCCGCAAGAAGGCGTACGCCAAGGCCAGCTGGGCCTGGGGGCTGATCCTGCTCGCCAAGTGCGCGATCCTCTTCCCGCTCTACTGGTGGGCCGACACCGCGCAGCTCGGCTGGGTCCTGGTCGCCCTCAAGATCCCGCCGTTCCTGCTCGCGGTGTATCTGACGTGGGTCTTCCTCGCGAAGGCGCCGCCGCCGATCGACGTCTTCGCCGAAATGGAGGCGGAGGAACAGGCCGAGAAGGCCCGCAAGGCGGAAGCCGCCGCGGCCGTCCGTCACCACGAGGTCTGACCGGTCCGCGACAGCCGAAGGGGCCCGGAACCGTTGCGTACGGTTCCGGGCCCCTTAGGTCCTGTCCGGCCGATCTTCGTGGGCCCGGAACGCCTGGCACGGCGCCTCGCCGCGTTGTCTTCAGTCGCCCACGTACATCCAGTACGAGGACGATCCTCCGCCTTGCGATGCACCGCACCAGACGCCCCGGGCTGATCCACGAAGATCGACAGGACAGGACCTAGGCGTACAGGAATACGGGACGGCGCCGTCAGCCGCCGCTGATCTCGCGACGCACCGAGAGGAGGTCCTCCAGCTGCTCCTCGCGCGCCTGGGCGGCCACGAACAGCAGCTCGTCACCGGCCTCCAGCGTCTCCTCGGAGCTCGGCGTCAGCACCCGCGTACCGCGGATGATGGTGACCAGCGAAGTGTCCTCCGGCCACGCCACATCGCCGACCTGGGTACCGGCCAGCGCCGACTCCGGGGGCAGCGTCAGTTCGACCAGGTTGGCGTCGCCGTGGCTGAAGCGCAGCAGCCGGACCAGATCGCCGACGCTCACCGCTTCCTCGACCAGCGCGGACATCAGACGCGGCGTGGAGACCGCGACATCGACGCCCCACGACTCGTTGAACAACCACTCGTTCTTCGGGTTGTTGACCCGGGCGACGACCCGCGGCACGCCGTACTCCGTCTTGGCGAGCAGCGAGACGACCAGGTTCACCTTGTCGTCGCCGGTCGCGGCGATCACGACATTGCAGCGTTGGAGCGCCGCCTCGTCCAGCGAGGTGATCTCGCAGGCGTCCGCGAGCAGCCACTCGGCCATCGGCACCCGCTCCACCGAGATGGCGGTCGGCGCCTTGTCCACGAGCAGCACCTCGTGGCCGTTCTCCAGCAGCTCGCCCGCGATGGAGCGGCCCACCGCGCCGGCCCCGGCAATCGCGACACGCATCAGTGACCGCCCTCCTCAGGACCCTCGGCGAAGGCCGCCTCGACCTTCGCGACCTCGTCCGTTCGCATCATCACGTGGACCAGGTCGCCCTCCTGCAGCACCGTCTGCGACGAAGGCAGTATGGCTTCGCCCAGTCGGGTGAGGAACGCCACGCGGACGCCCGTCTCCTCCTGCAGTGTGCTGATCTTGTGCCCGATCCACGACGGCGTGGTGTGCACCTCGGCGAGCTGGACACCACCGCTCGGATCCCGCCACAGCGGCTCGGCGCCCGACGGCAGCAGCCGCCGCAGCATCTGGTCCGCGGTCCAGCGCACGGTGGCGACCGTGGGGATGCCGAGTCGCTGGTAGACCTCGGCGCGCCGCGGGTCGTAGATCCGCGCCGCGACGTTCTCGATGCCGAACATCTCGCGGGCCACCCGGGCGGCGATGATGTTCGAGTTGTCGCCGCTGCTCACCGCGGCGAACGCACCGGCTTCCTCGATTCCCGCCTCACGGAGGGTGTCCTGGTCGAAACCGACGCCGGTGACCCGCCGTCCGCCGAATCCGGACCCGAGGCGTCGGAACGCCGTGGGGTCCCGGTCGATCACGGCGACGGTGTGCCCCTGCTGCTCCAGGGTCTGCGCGAGAGCGGCTCCTACTCGCCCGCAGCCCATGATGACGATGTGCACCTTGCGCCTACCTCGCAGTCCTGGTCGTCCGGCTGACCTGCGAAAACACCCTGCTCACACTCTTTCCTCAGCTTGCCGGGCAAACAACGGGGCAACGATTTCCGGCGCTGCCCGGGATGAGCTTATGCGGCCATGGACGCGTTGCCTCATTCGAGTGTGCTTTCACCGCGGCGGTGCCTGCAAAGGGGTGGTAAAGCGGAACGCCGGGGCAGGCGCCCGCCGCCGGCGTTGTGCACAGCACAGGACATCGGGCCCCGGGGGTGAACTCTTGAGTCTCGCCGTCACAGACATCTAACATGTCAGTTCATGGAGACTCTCCGGCCCGTCCAGCGGACTCTGCTGCGGGACACCGCGTACGGGGCCATCCGCGACGCCATCGTCCGTGGCGAAATCCCACCCGGCGCGTCCGTGCGCGACGCCGACCTCGCCGAACGGCTCGGACTCTCCCGCGCCCCGGTCCGCGACGCCCTGTCCCGGCTCACCGGCGAAGGCCTCGTCGAGAGCAAGCCGCAGAGCTATACACGGGTGACGCGGCTCGTCCCGCGCGACGTACGCGACGCTGCCGCCGTCGTACGCGCCATGCAGGAGCTCGCCGCCCGCACCGCCGTACCCCTGCTCACCGACGCGGACATCACCGCGATGCGCGCGGCGAACGACCGCTTCCGGGCGGCGACGCGGGGCGGTGACGTCGCGGGCGCGCTGCGCGCCGACGACGAGCTGCACGACGTCCTCGTCACCGCCTGCGGCAATCGCGCCGTCGCCGCCACCGTCGAGCGTTACACACCGCTGATCCGGCGCCTGGAATGGCGGCAGTTCGGCACGCAGAGCGCTGCGCACGGCTCGGCCGGACTGCACGACCGGCTGATCGAGGCGTGCGCGGCGCGCGATGCGGAGGCCGCCGCCCGGCTCACCGCGGAGATCTGGCGCGTCCTCGAAGAACTGGCCGACGAACCCGCCGGCGACGAACCCGCCGACGGGACATCGGCCGACGCGCCCTGACCGGCTGACCGCAGGAACAGCAGAAGCCCGCCGAACCCGCCACCCCATGACGTCAGGAGCCCCATGACGACCTCCGCCGCCTCCTCCGCCTCCCTCTCCTCGTACGCCCGCTATCCGCTCCTCTTCGGTCCCTCGCCCGTGCACCGCCTCGACCGCCTCACTGCTCACCTCGGCGGCGCCGCGGTCTGGGCCAAACGCGAGGACTGCAACTCCGGCATCGCGTACGGCGGCAACAAGACCCGCAAGCTCGAATACCTCGTCGCCGACGCCCTGGCGAAGGGCTGCGACACGCTCGTCTCGATCGGCGGCGTCCAGTCCAACCACACCCGTCAGGTGGCGGCGGTCGCGGCCCGGGCGGGCCTGAAGTGCGTACTCATCCAGGAGAGCTGGGTGGAGTGGCCCGACGCCGTCTACGACAAGGTCGGCAACATCCTGATCAGCCGTCTCGCGGGCGCCGATGTCCGCCTGGTGCGCGCCGGGTTCGGCATCGGCGTCAAGGAGAGCTGGGAGCAGGCGCTGCACCAGGTCGAGGAGGGCGGGGGACGACCGTACGCCATCCCGGCCGGTGCCTCCGACCATCCGCTCGGCGGACTCGGCTTCGCGGGCTGGGCGTACGAGGTGGCCGAGCAGGAACGCGAGCTCGGCGTCTTCTTCGACACCGTCGTCGTCTGCTCGGTGACCGGTTCCACCCAGGCCGGCATGGTCGCGGGCTTCGCCGCCATCGAGGAGGCGGGCGGCCGCCCCCGCCGCGTCCTGGGCGTCGATGCCTCCGCCGAGCCCGCCCGTACCCGCGACCAGATCGCCAGGATCGCCGCCGCCACCGCACAGCTCATCGGCGTACGGCGGGAACTCACCGTCGACGACATCGAACTGGACGAGCGATACCACGCAGGGACGTACGGCATCCCCGACGACGCCACCCTCGACGCCATGCGGCTGGCCGCCCGTACCGAGGGCATGATCACCGACCCCGTCTACGAGGGAAAGTCGATGGCCGCCACCGTCGACCTCGTGGCGCGCGGCGAGATCGACCGGAACGCCACCGTCCTCTACGCCCATCTCGGTGGCCAACCGGCACTGAACGGTTACAGCGCGCTGTTCTCGTAGGCGGCGAGTGCAAGGATTCCGTTAAGGATTCCGTGGCGTTCTCGGCTATGTGCAGGAGATTGCAGGGCCACGGGGGTGGTGCGTCAGCGGCCTCCATACGGAACGCTTACGATCCTCTGCGTGTCCAAACTGACCGACGTGCCCAAACGGATCCTGATCGGGCGCGCACTGCGCAGTGACCGGCTCGGAGAAACGCTCCTGCCGAAGCGCATCGCCCTCCCCGTCTTCGCCTCCGACGCCCTGTCCTCCGTTGCCTACGCGCCTGGCGAGGTTCTGCTCGTCCTGTCTGTCGCGGGCGTGTCGGCGTACCACTTCAGCCCGTGGATCGCCCTGGCGGTCGTGGTGGTGATGTTCACCGTGGTGGCGTCGTACCGGCAGAACGTGCACGCGTACCCCAGCGGTGGTGGCGACTACGAGGTCGCCACCACCAACCTCGGCCCCAAGGCCGGCCTGACGGTCGCCAGCGCGCTGCTCGTGGACTACGTCCTCACCGTCGCCGTCTCCATCACCTCCGGCATCGAGAACCTGGGCTCGGCGATCCCGTTCGTGGTCGAGCACAAGGTGCTGTGCGCCGTCGCGGTGATCCTGCTGCTGACGCTGATGAACCTGCGCGGCGTCAAGGAGTCCGGGTCGCTCTTCGCGATTCCGACGTACGTGTTCGTCGTGGGCGTCTTCATCATGATCGCGTGGGGTGCCTTCCGCACTCTCGTGCTCGGCGACACCATGCGCGCGCCCACCGCCGACTTCCACATCAAGGCGGAGCAGGAGGGCCTCGCGGGCTTCGCCCTTGTCTTCCTGCTGCTGCGCGCCTTCTCCTCCGGCTGCGCCGCGCTCACCGGCGTCGAGGCGGTCTCCAACGGCGTCCCGGCCTTCCGCAAGCCCAAGTCCAAGAACGCGGCGACGACGCTCTCGATGATGGGCGTGCTCGCCATCACCATGCTCGTCGGCATCATCGCCCTCGCCCTGGTCACCGACGTCCGGATGGCCGAGAACCCGGGGCAGGACCTGCTGAAAGGCGGTGTGCCGGTCGGCCCCGGCTATGTACAGGACCCGGTGATCACGCAGGTCGCCGAGGCCGTCTTCGGCAACGGCAGCTTCCTGTTCATCGTGCTCGCCGCGGCCACCGCCCTGGTGCTGTTCCTTGCGGCGAACACGGCGTACAACGGCTTCCCGGTGCTCGGCTCGATCCTCGCCCAGGACCGCTACCTGCCGCGCCAGCTGCACACCCGCGGCGACCGCCTCGCGTTCTCCAACGGCATCGTGCTGCTCGCCGGCGCGGCCGCCCTGCTCGTCGTCATCTACGGCGCCGACTCGACCCGGCTGATCCAGCTCTACATCGTCGGCGTGTTCGTGTCCTTCACGCTCAGCCAGACCGGCATGGTCCGCCACTGGAACCGCCACCTGCGCACCGAGAAGGACGCCGACAAGCGCCGCCACATGATCCGCTCCCGCGCGATCAACGCCTTCGGCGCCTTCCTGACTGGCCTCGTCCTCGTGGTCGTCCTGGTCACCAAGTTCACCCACGGTGCCTGGGTCGCCCTGCTCGGCATGTGCATCTTCTTCGCGACGATGACCGCGATCCGCAGGCACTACGACCGCGTCGCCGAGGAGATCTCCGCCGAGGAGGTCCCGTCCGACGACACCATGAAGCCCTCCCGGGTCCACTCCATCGTCCTGGTCTCCAAGCTGCACCGGCCCACGCTGCGCGCGCTCGCGTACGCCAAGCTGATCCGCTCCCACCAGCTCGAGGCACTCTCCATCAGCGTCGACCCGGCCGAGACGAAGGCGCTCAAGGAGGACTGGGAGCGGCGCGGCATCAACATCCCGCTGAAGATCCTCGACTCCCCGTACCGCGAGGTGACCCGCCCGGTCATCGACTACGTGAAGAGCCTCCGCCGGGAGAGCCCGCGTGATGTGGTCAGTGTCTACATCCCGGAGTACGTGGTCGGCCACTGGTACGAGCATCTGCTGCACAACCAGAGCGCCCTGCGCCTCAAGGGGCGGCTGCTGTTCACCCCCGGTGTCATGGTGACGTCCGTCCCGTATCAGCTGGAATCCTCCGAGGCCGCGAAGAAGCGCGCCAGGAAGCGCGCGGACTGGAACGCTCCGGGTTCGGTGCGCCGGGGCCCCGTGGAACGAAGGAACAAGGAGACCAGCAAGAGCTGACCCTCCCTGCCCGCCGTTTGGTAAGCGGCCGGACGCCACCCGCGTAGAATCGTGGGTTGTTGTCCGGCCGTTTTTCCTTTGATCTCTGGAGCCATCCCCTCATGCAGAACGAATCCACCTCGTCGCCGGCCGAGGACTCGCAGACCGGGGACTCACTGATCGGCGAGGAGTACGAGGTCGAGGTGGGCCCCGTCGCCCACGGCGGCCACTGCATCGCCCGTACCGCGGAGGGCCAGGTCCTCTTCGTGCGGCACACCCTCCCCGGCGAGAAGGTCGTCGCACGGGTCACCGACGGCACGAAGGACTCCCGCTTCCTGCGGGCCGACGCCGTCACCATCATCGAACCGTCCAAGGACCGCGTCGAGGCCCCCTGCCCGTACGCCGGCCCCGGCAAGTGCGGCGGCTGCGACTGGCAGCACGCCAAGCCGGGCGCCCAGCGGCGGCTCAAGGGCGAGGTCATCGCCGAACAGCTCCAGCGCCTCGCGGGCCTCACCCCCGAAGAGGCGGGCTGGGACGGCACCGTCATGCCGGCCGAGGGCGACAAGCTCCCGGCGGGCGAGGTGCCGGCCTGGCGCACCCGCGTCCAGTACGCCATCGACGAGAACGGCCGGGCCGGCCTGCGCAAGCACCGCTCGCACGACGTCGAACCGATCGAGCACTGCATGATCGCGGCGCCCGGAGTCTCCGAACTCGGCATCGAGAAGCGCGACTGGACCGGCATGGCCTCGGTGGAAGCCATCACCGCCACCGGCTCCAACGACCGCCAGGTCATCCTCACCCCGAAGCCCGGCGCCCGACTGCCGCTCGTCGAGCTCGACAAGCCGGTCTCGGTCCTGCGCGTCGACGAACGCGACGGCGGCATCCACCGGGTCCACGGCCGCGGCTTCGTCCGCGAACGCGCCGACGACCGCACGTACCGCGTCGGCTCCGGCGGCTTCTGGCAGGTCCACCCGCAGGCCGCCAACACGCTGGTCCGCGCGGTCATGCAGGGCCTGCTGCCCCGCAAGAACGACATGGCCCTCGACCTCTACTGCGGCGTCGGCCTGTTCGCCGGAGCCCTCGGCCAGCGCATCGGCGAGAAGGGCGCGGTGCTCGGCATCGAGTCCGGCAAGCGTGCCGTCGAGGACGCCCGCCACAACCTCAAGGACCTGGACCGGGTCCGCATCGAGCACGGCAAGGTCGAGCAGGTCCTGCCGCGTACCGGCATCACCGAGTGCGACCTGATCGTCCTCGACCCGCCGCGCGCGGGCGCGGGCAAGCAGACGGTGAAGCACCTGACCGGCCTCGGCGCCCGCCGCATCGCCTACGTCGCCTGCGACCCGGCGGCACTCGCCCGCGACCTGGCGTACTTCCGGGAGGGCGGCTACAAGGTGCGGACGCTGCGGGCGTTCGATCTGTTCCCGATGACGCACCATGTGGAGTGCGTGGCGATTCTGGAGCCGGCCGCGAAGGCTTCCTGACCTGCGGTTTTGTTGCCCGGGTTGTTCGCTCGACCCGTTTCCCTCCGTGTAACGGGTCGAGCGGAGAGTAAGCCCACGTAGATGCTCTGACCTGCATTTTTGTCACAGGGCGCGGTCTCGGCGGCACGAGTGTCGTGGCATCGCTGAGGATTCTTGACGCTCGAATGACGCCCTTCGAGACGCGCGCCGGGGGATCGCGCCCGTGCCGCAGCCCAGCCGCGGAGCGCGGCGATGGCCAGATTGCCAAAAACATGGGGAGCGACCGCGTCGGCTTCCATCCGTTCGGCGCTCCGCCAGGTTGCCGGCGGATCCTCGCGCTCGAGCGACCGCGGGCATGACGGCGGCCGAAACACGCCGAGTTTTGGCAAGTGACCTCGGCGGCCCACTGCGCATACGTCCGCAGCAGCAACGTGCTGGGTGGGGCGGGGCCTTTGCCGCGCTGGGTGACGCGGTTGGCGCAGACTCGCACGCAGCCCGGTGAGAGTGACCATGGTCGCGGGGGTGAGGGCTTGGACGACGGTGGTGTCACCGTCGCGCCGAACGACGAAGTTGGCAGGAGCAGTCCGATGGTGCGGTCCGCGGCCATACCTGCTCGTCAGGACGTGGCCCGAACTCGGCGACCCGCACCGCAGCGCGTGCCCGGGTCAGCGAGTACGTCAGCACGGCTGCCACACGCTCGGCCAGGGCGAGGTGGGTCAGGGCAGCGACAGTGTCGGGGGAGGCGGTGTCGTTCATCCGGCCCATGACTGCTTCCTCCAGCACGGAGAAGTCGCCGGTCAGGTGTTGCACAAGGGATGGAAGTCGGTCATCTCGAGTTCCTCTCGGCATGGAGGTGGTCAAGGTCCGCCGGACAGGGGCGAGTTGGTGGCGAGCCGGAAGGGGGACGGAACGGCCGGGCGGAGCCTGGCCGCCACAGAGGGCACAGCGAGGACGACGGTCAGCGGTCCGCCAGCCGGCGCCCTGTGCAGTGGTCGGCACCACCGGTGCGGCTACCTACGGGTTGGCCGACAGGGGGTGGTGCGCATGAGTGGTCCACGGAACGGTGGGGAGGGGTGCATGGCAGAGAGCTCCGAACCGGCCAGGGGCAGGTGCGTCGCACTGGACCCAGGCGCATACACGTAAGAGCATAGGGCTGTTTATGTTGTCAACGTATTGCTTTCTGAAAGGTGGGTTTCGGCCCGTGTACGCTGGGGGGATGACGGACAATGCCGCTTCACCGGTCGGCCCCCTTGTCACTGGTTCCGAGATCGCTCGGTTGGCCGGAGTCACTCGGGCTGCTGTCTCCAACTGGCGTCGGCGCTACGGCGACTTCCCCGCATCGGCGGGAGGTGCCGCGAACAGTCCGCTCTACGCACTCGCCGAGGTCCAGGCGTGGCTGGACAAGCAGCGCAAAGGCCAGGAGGTATCACTCGAGGTCGAGCTGTGGCAGGCCATGCGGGCTGCGTATGGGGAACAGATGGTCACGGGCCTGGCCGAGGTGGCTGAGATGCTGGCCGGAGCGCCTGAGCCGCGGTTGCCGGAGGATGTCTCCACCCGCGTACAGACGCTTGTCCGGACTGAAGCGCCCGTCGACCTTGTAAACGGACTGACCGAACGATTCATGGACTCCGCTCGGCGTGCGGGATCGGACCAGGTGACCTCCGAGCGCGTGGTGCGTGCTGTGTGCCACTTTGCTCCTGAACTGCCGGCCAACGCGACGGTCTTCGATCCCGCCTGCGGAATCGGGGTGCTGCTTCTGTCCGTCGCCGCGGAAGCGGGAACGTGTTGTCGCGGCCAGGAGATCGACGCCGACAGTGCCCGCTTCGCACAGCTCCGCGCCAACCTCCTGGACCGATCGGGTGTGCGCATCGTGGCGGGTGATTCCCTGCGCGCAGACGAATGGCCGGATCTCAAGGCGGACCTGGTCGTCTGCGATCCGCCGGCCGGAGTGACAGAGTGGGGGCGGGAGGAACTGCTGCTCGACTCTCGCTGGGAACTTGGTACCCCGTCCAAGGCCGAGGGGGAGCTCGCGTGGCTCCAACACGCCTATGCGCACACGGGGCCCGGCGGCCAGGTCCTCATGGTCATGCCAGCCTCAGTCGCGTACCGGAAGGCAGGCCGCCGCATCCGAGCGGAACTTGTACGCCGGGGCATCATGCGCCAAGTGGTCGCCCTGCCACCGGGGACGGCGACCTCTCACGCCCTGCCCCTCCATCTGTGGTGTCTGCGGCGTCCCGAGAACGCGGGATCCGCGGATACGAACCGCACCGTGCGCATGGTCGACCTGACCGGCAATAGTCCCGACGGGAGCCTGGAGCCACGCCCCGACCAGGTCGCCGACGTGCCGCTGATCGAGCTCCTCGACGACACCGTCGACCTGACCCCCGGCAGCCATCTGCAGGTCCGGCACCGGGACTATCCCGGTGAGTACGCCACTCTGCGCAAGGAACTGGAGGACCAGATCCGCCGACTTGCCGCACTCCTGCCCGAGCTTGCGCCGGGCGGCGGAGCGGGTTCACTGGACAGCGCCACCACCAGCGTTGCGGATCTCGCCCGCGCCGGAGTTGTCACCTTCGATGGTCCGGAACCGGTCTCGGCCAGCGAGCAGCTGGACACGGACTATCTGCAGGGATTCCTGCGCAGCTCCGTCAACGTCCGCCGATCCACAAGTGCCAGCGGGACCTACCGCCTCGACGGCAGGGGTTCACGCATCCCTCGCATGGGTATCGACGATCAGCGTCGGTACGGGTCTGCCTTCCGAGCCCTGTCCGTATTCGAGGAAGGCATGCGCAAGGTTGACGAGCTGAGCCGACAGCTCGCCGAAGTCGCTCGTGACGGCCTCGCCACGGGCGCCCTGGCGCCGGAGGAGTGAGGACAGTGCGGGACGCCCCGGTGGGGGTGCCCCGCACTGGTCCGCGCCGGGTGGCCGGTCAGATGGCGCGTGGCAGGAACGGGCTCGGAGCTCCGCTCCACGTCACGCTCAGGGCTTCGCGGGCGCGGGTGCAGGCGACGAAGAGGAGGCAGCGTTCCCGGAGCAGGTCGGCGTCGTGTTGCAGCGGGTCCGCCTCGCGTGCGGTGATCTCACGGGCGAACGGGACGGCACCCTCGTTGACACCGAGAACGGACACCGCCCGGAATTCCAGCCCTTTCATCGCGTGCATGGTCGCCAGCCGTACCCCCTCGGTCCTCTGCGCGGTCTGCCCCCTGACCCGTAGCACCGGGATGCCGACGGCCTTCAGCTTGTCCTCGGCCGCGTCCAGGGAGAGGTTGAAGCGGGAGCACACGCCGATCTCGTGCGGTGCGAGGCCTTCGTCGAGCAACACCCGGACCCGGTCCACCAGGGCCTCGGTTTCCTCCTGCTGGGTCGCGTACTCCTGCACCTGGGGGCGGCGCCCGTGCAGCAGGGAGCGGTACCCGGCTAGCGAGTCCGCCCCCTCGCCCTCGAGCGCGTCGACGGTGACGGGCACGAGGAGCCGCGCCGCCCAGGAGAGAATCTCCTCCGTGGAGCGGTAGTTGACGCGCAACCGGAAGCTACGACCGACCGTGGCTATGCCCAGGGAGCCGAGCGATACCCGGGAGTCGTAGATCCGCTGGTGCGGGTCGCCAGTGACGAACAGGTCGTCGGGGCCGGGGGAGACGGCAGCACGCAGCACACGCCACTGCGCGGGGTGCAGGTCCTGAGCCTCGTCGACGACGACATGGGCATACGGAGCCGACGCGCCGGAGAGGAGTTCCGCCGCGCGGGCGCAGACCCGCGGGTGTGTGGTCTCACCACGGTCGCGCAAGAACTGTTCGAACCGCTCCACACCGCTCCACACCTCTCGGCGGCGCGCGGGGCCGAGGCCGGTGCCGCGGCCGCGGCGGCTCGCGCCGAGATAGGAGTCGAGATCGCGGAGATTCTGGCCGAGTACGACGTGCCGGTACTCCTGGGCCAAGAACTGGGCGGTGAACGGCAGGTCAAGCTGCTTGACGGTCTTCTCCCACAACTGACGCTGATCCCGGTCCCCGATCGGCTTGGGCGGGGCCCCGGACTTCGCGCGCACGATGCCGTTCGCGTAGGCGTCGACCGTCGTCACATCTACCCGCGCCAGCAGCCGCTCGTCTTCGTCGAGGAGAAGGCCGAGCATCTGGCGCAGTCCGGCGGCGAGCGCGTTCGTGTATGTGGTGAGCAGAATACGGCCGTCCTCACAGCGGCCGAGCAGATGCTTGACCCGGTGCAGGGCGGCCACCGTCTTACCCGTCCCCGGCCCGCCGGTGACCTGGACGGGACCTCCGTACGAGGTACGGTAGGCCACGCGCCGCTGGGAGGGGTGGAGAAAGACCCGCCAGGCCTCGAACGGCTTTTCCAGCATCTCCTCCAGCTCCTGCGGCCCGGTGACCAGGCGGATGCGTGCGGGAGTGTTGGCGATCACCGTGGCCAGGTCCTCGACGGGCTCGGCGGGCGCGTTGGCGGGCCGACGGACGGCGACGACGTCCCGGTAGACCTCTTCCGGTCCGAACCCCTCGGCGAGGTACTGCAGCACCTCCAGCTGATCCTCCGGCAGGAGCGTGGCAAACGCGTCCAGCTGGGCCTTGTCCACCAGGGAACGCGCGGCGCGCAGTACCTGCCCGTCGATGCCGAGTTCGCGCAGAGTGCCGTCGGAGACGCCCGCAAACAGCAGCCTGGGAGCGTTGCGTGCGGCCGTCTCGTACAGGGGGGTCAGCTCGTCCAGAGCGACGGCGTCGCGCACCTCCAGGGCCCTGGTCGCGGAGTTCGCGCTGTACAGACGCTTCGCCGCCCAGGTATAGGCATCGTCATGCGGCAGGACTTTGACCAGTAGGAACACATCACTGCCGTCGTCGGGGGCGAGGACGACGCCTCGCCAGAAGTCGGTGATGCGAATGGTGCGCATCCGCGGGTCACGGGCGTTCGCGATGGACTCCAGGTGCAGACCTTTGTCCGCGTTGAGTGCGGCGGCACTCAGAGCCTGGAATTTCCCCATGGCCTTGCGTACACCGGCTCGCACCGGCTTCTCCAACGTGTCGTAGCCGTCCCAGAAACTCTGGGCGAAAGCGAGTCGGGGCATGAGGTCTTCCTTCCTGCCTGACGGTGTTTCATGATCGCGGATGTGGTGTGGCCCCGGCCAGCCTTCCTGCGATTTCCCGGAGGGTCGACAGGATCTGTCCTGGTTCCTGGGAGAGGTCGAGGGTGTGCTGGTACAGCCGCACTCCTCGTCCGTCCTGCCCGGCAGTCGTTCCGCGTATCTCGTGGAAGCGTTCCCGTTGCCGTCCCGCCGCGTACACGAGGTGAGCCTCGCGCAGGCTGAGTACCGTGGCGTACGCGAGGGCCTGGTACAGGTCGGCGTTGTGGAGTCCGTCGGCTTTCTCCACCTTGTACTTGGCGTCGATGACGGCGAGCGGGGTGTGGCCGTCGCCGGTGCGTACGACGAGGTCGGGGCGCATCCGCACAAGGCCCGCGGTGTCGAGGTGGTGGGGGTCCTGTAGGCGCGCGGTCAAGCCGTGCTCCCGAAAGGCCTCGCGCAGAGCGACCGTGACGAAGTCCTCGAACAGCTTGTTCATGTCGAGCAGGAAGCCGTCCACGATGAGCGGGTCGGCCCCAGCCGGCCGGTGTTCCGGGGAGGTGCCGCGCAGGACGGCCTCGGCAAGCCGCAGCGCTGGCTGGTAGCGGGAGTTCAGGCGCGACGGCTGCCAACGCGGCAGTTGCTGTCCCCGTATCAGTGGCCGGGCGTCGGCGAGACGTACGCGCTGATGGGCGAGGCGCCGTCGGACCGGGCCAGGGACTCCCGGCAGCCACAACAACCGCTCGGCGGCGGCGCGCAGAATGCGGTTCTCGGCGGTGTCGGCCGTGTACGCGTCGTAGGTGATCTCCACGGGCGGCGTACGGCCGAAGTGCCGTCGGACTTGCTCGGCTTCGCGCAGTCGCCCGCGCACGACCAACGCGGACTCATCCACTTCCCGGTAGCCCTGGAGGACGCCCTGTCGCAGCGCCGCGTCGATCTGTCGCTCCACGGCGTGCGCGAGCGCGGGGACGACGTCGTCGTACGCGCCCGTGTCGACGGTGCCCTCCCGGCTGTCGCGCCAGGCGCGTGCCGGGTCGAGGCTGAAGCCGAGGAGAAAGAACAGCCGGCTCATGGGGGTCTTGGGCATGATCCGTACGACCGGGCCGCCAGGGGTGCGCACAGCGCCGACCCGGCTGCCGGCCCGCAGCACCCAGTGTCCCTCCCGGCAGGGATCCGGGGTCGCGCTCTGCAGGATGCCGGCGGCGGCAAGGGCCCGCCCGGCCTCGGCGCCCAGCGGGACGGAGACCGCGGGCCCGTACTCGCGCAGCGTCACATCGAGCACGGTCATGAGCGCTGCTTGCGCAGCGAGGCGATGCCGTAGCGGGCGGCGACGTCGAGGCCCTCACCGTAGTGGTGCTCCTCGAGAAGCGGCAGGATCTTCGTGCGCCAGGTCCGTTCGAGGCCGCCGTTGCGGTACACGCCTGGCTTCATCAAGTACGAGGGGCCGATGGCGAAATCGGCGTCGTCGATGCGGGCGTTGAGAGCATCGAGAAGGTGAGCGGGCTCCATGTCCCTGCCCTCGCGCTTCAGCCAGCGTGCGAGCAGCCCGGCGGTCGGCTCGGCGCGGGGGGAGAGTTCCACGAACGCGAAACGGCGCCGCATCGCCGCGTCAACGAGGGCGATCGATCGATCGGCGGTGTTCATCGTGCCGATCACGAAGAGGTTGGGCGGCAGCGCGAAGTCGTCCCCGGAGTAGGTGAGACGGACCGACTTCGTCCGGTACTCCAGGAGGAAGTACAGCTCGCCGAAGACCTTCGCCAGATTGGCACGGTTGATCTCGTCGATGATCAGGAAGTGCGGGATGTGCCGGTTGCCCTCGCGGGAGGCGAGATCGGCAAGCTCCCGGAGCGGGCCCGCCGTCAGCCGGAAGGCCACCTCACGCGTCTCGGGGTCCTCCACGGGCCGGAACCCCTCGAAGAAGTCCTCGTAAGCGTATGAGGGATGGAACTGCACGATCTTGACCTGCTCCGGACCGCCACCGAAGTATTCGGCCAGCTTCATCGCCAGGAAGGTCTTGCCGGTTCCCGGTGGGCCGTAGAACACCAACTGCCTCTCATCCACGAGAAGTTCACGTATCTCGTCCAGCCAGGCGCGGTCGTGGACGAGAAGGTCGGCCGCGAGCGCCTCGGTGATGTGCGGCAGCGACAGCTCTCGCTGCATCGGCCGTTCCTCAGCGGGGTACTCGCCCGTGTCGCCGGTTGCCGCCGGGGCCGTGCGATCCGTCTGCCCTGTGAGCCCGTCGAGCGCGTCCAGTACGCCGGTCAGGTCGACGACGTCATGCTGAACGGACAGCTTCTGCTGCACCTCTTCCGGCAGCTCCTCGTACGCATGGCTCTGCGGCAGCCAGGTGACGGTCCTGCGCAGATTGGACAGTCCGCCCGGCGACGAGGTCTGCACGGTCTCCCCGATGATGCGCCCGATGTGCAGCCGGCCGTCACCGATGGTGGCGACGGTGTCGCCGACGCGCATCTGCGTCAGGAAGGCGTGCAGTTCGTCGACGAGGCCTCGCTTCTGGCTGTAGGAGGCCGCCCCCTCGTAGCCCTCCTCCACGAAGCGGCGAAGCGCGCTCTTGGTCGGATCCGTCTGTTCCATGGGCGGCAGATGCGCGGCCGCGAGAGAGATGAAGCCCTCCTTCAACCACAGTTGTCGTACCAGGTTGTGTCCGGAGACATTGGAGCCGCGCACCAGCCACGCCTTGCGTGGGGGGCGCCAGCCGGTGGACAGATAGTCGGCGAGGGGGTGGCCCTCCGCCGTGCGCCACGACTCGGGTCCGGAAGCGTCGTAACCCTGGACGAGAGCGGCGGCGGCCGAGGAGGAGTTGCACTCGATGTCCCGGGCCGCCACCCAATGCGGTGGCGCCTCGGGCCGGGTGGGGTCGGCGGGAGCGTCGGCGAACCCTCCGTTCGCGCGCAGTTCGGCGCGCAGCCGACGCGCGTGGTCGCCGAGACCCGGCCATGCCTCGGCGGCCACTGCCGACGCCTCCAGCAGGAGGAACTTGTGCGTGCCGTTGCCGCCGAACTCGGTGAGCAGGTGTCCGCGGGCCTCGCCGGCCTCCTTGGAGAGCTTGATGCGGAACTCGGGCGTGCCGGGGAGGCGGTCGAGCTGCGGCATGGGCGACCTTCCGGGATGAGCGAGCCTGCGCGAACGCGCTCACCCTACCTGTTGACGCCGTCAATTGACTCTTATCGAACGAGTAAACGGCTCGGGTGAATGTGTTGACGGTGTAAACGCATCAGTTCTAGAGTGCTGCTTGCGCCCGGCCGACTCTTCGCCGGAAGTCCGGGTGCTCGAACGCTCAAGTGGGGGGCACTATGGGTGGGGAGCTGGCGGCCGAAGCCAGACGGCGCACGATCGAGGCGGAGTTGCCGTCGGTCGTCGAGAGGCTGAGACGTTCCGCGTCTCGTTCGGGCCTCGTGAGTCACCGGGCCTTCGCCTTGGAGGCGGACCGGCTCGGGCTCACGAGCGACGAGCAGCAGCGAAGGCTGCGCAACGGGCTCGCCGCTGTCGGTCTTCACGTGAAGCCCTCGCGCCGGAAACGGTGCCGGACCACCGCCGCGGAACCTGTCGCCGTGTCAATCCCGCAACCCAGCGGCCCCGTGCTTCGGCCAGAGGCGCAGCGGAGTGCCGCCCCCGAACCCGGGCCCGTCCCCAGTGAAGCGGACGGACGCTTGGCCCAGGCCCGGCACATGCTGGCCCGCTACGCCGATGCCGATGGCAAAGTCGGCAGGCTGGCCCACGACGGCGTTGTGCGGCTCCACGGGCTCAGCCCCGGCGAAGCGCGGGAGCTGACTGTGGACTTCCCGATCACCCGCCCGGGTCTGCCCCGTTCGGTCGCCCAGGCGCTGACCGGTGGCCCGGCGACCCGCTCGGCGAGGCCGGCGTCCTCTGCCGCGTCGGGAACCGCGTCGCCGAAGCCGCCGACCGGCAAGAAGCGCGTGGCCCGCTCCGTCGCTTCCGCCACGGACGACCGACTGTCCGACGCCGTCCGCGCGGCCCGGGCCGTGTTGGAGGAGGACCGGTGGCGGCGGAACCTGGGCAAGGTGCTGCTCAAGGCGGAAGAGGAAGTGGGCCTCGCCGTTCTCCTCCGCGGTGGCCTTGACCACCTCGGCCGCGATGTTCCGGCGGAGGAGATCAAGGCGCTGCCTCGCGACAGCGAGCGGTGGCATGCCTATGAATGCCTTGTCCTGCACAACCAGCGGCTCGTGTGGAAGATCGCGCTCGGCCACCAGGGACGCGGACTGGACGTCGACGATCTCGTCCAGCACGGAACCATCGGACTGATGCGCGCGGTGCGGAGGTTTGACGCCACCAAGGGCTTCAAGTTCTCGACCTACGCGACCTGGTGGATCAAGCAGGCACTCACGAGAGCCATCGCCGATGAAGGCACCCTGATCCGGCTGCCCGCGTACGTCCACGAAAAGGTCAGCAAGGTCGCCGTGGCCGAGCGCAAGTTGCTGAGCGAGGGCCGCCCTCGGACCGTCGACAACGTGGCCTACGCGACCGGCCTCACCTTCGCCGAGGTGGAGGAGGTGCGCCGGATCAGTCGGCCCACCGACTCCCTGGACCGGATCATCGGCGACGATACGGCCCTCGGCGACCTAATCATCGGGCCGAGCCGACTGCCCGGGCCCCTGGTCGTACTGCTCCGCAAGGAGCTTCAGGAACGCCTGCGGCACGTCCTGGGGCACCTCTCCGAGCGCGAGCGGCATGTCCTCGTCCGCCGCACCGGACTCGACGGCGACGAGCCGGACACGCTCGAGGACATTGGAGTCGTCTTCGGCGTCACTCGCGAGCGCATCCGCCAGATCGAATCGAAGGCCAAGTCCAAGTTCCGCGGCCAGCTGATCCGCCACGGGCTGATCCCGTCGCACCTGTGAACCGGCCTCATCCCATCCGATCCGAAGGAACCCGCACATGGACCCGCGCCAGGAGCTGGTCGACTACCTCACCCGCCAGCTTGTCGGCCCCGTCGGCGAAGACGACGAGGTGCTCGACGCGCCGCCGGACCGGCAGTACCTGATGGGCACGCTCTACCCGCAACAGGCGGACCGTCAGCGCCGGCTCGACCTCGCCGCCGACGACCCCGAGGCACCCGGTGCCGAGCAGGACGCCCCCGACGTGGACCCGGCCCCCGACCCCGTGCCCGAGACCAACAGCTGGCTGCCCGCATCCCTCGGCATCAGCTTCTACACCGATGCCGTAGACGTCGAGGTGAGCTGTGCCGCCGCCCGCTACGAGACGCAGCGGAACGAACCCGGGCGCGGGCGGCGCTGGAAGCGCGTCCCCCTCACGCCCGAGACACACACGATCGGCCCCGACCGGGAGGAGGTGCCCGTCCTCGACGGCCGCGCGAAGATCCAGCTGACCCGCCGCTCCTACGGCGCGGGCACCCTCATCACCGTGGCCCTGGTCAACGAAAAGCACCACGACGGTGCCGACGACAAGGCGCCGGACTGGGACGACATGCTGTTCCAGTGCCGGCTCAGCGTCCGCCCCGCCGACGGCGCCGTGCTGCCGTATCCCAGCGTCCGGCTCGCCAGCCGCGATCCCGAGGAACGCGAACTGCGCCTTCAGTACCGGCACGTCGTCACCCATGCCGTCGGCCACGGCTGCGCCGTCCGCGAGGACCGCGGCGAGGACGGCGGTGTCGAACTCCTCGCCTGCGAAGCCCTGCCACGCGCCGAGGTGCCCGCCATCCGGGCCGGCGGCCCGCTCGACGCCCCCGCGCTCACGATCTCCCACCTGGCCGACCCGGCCGTCGACAGGGATCAACTCCGCGAGGAACTCGCCGAGTTCGCCGCCTCGTACCACGCCTGGTACGTGGGCCAGCGATCCGTCGAGGTGCCGCCCTGGGGCCGGGAAGCCGCGGAGCGGATCCTCGACCGCGTCCACCAGGCGGTCACCCGCATCGAGGCCGGCGTACGTACCCTGTGCGACCCCGGCCGCCCCGAACTCCTCGACGCCTTCCGCATCGCCCAGCGCGCCATGCTGCTGCAGATGCGGCACTCCGCCCCCGACCAGGCCGGTCAGCGGTGCCATCGCGCGGACCCCGTGGCCCTTGACCCGCCCCTCGACCCCAAGGCCACCTGGCGCCCCTTCCAGCTCGCCTTCTTCCTCCTCGCCCTCGACGGCGTCGCTGACCCCGGACACCGCGACCGCGAGACCACCGACCTGATCTGGTTCCCCACCGGTGGCGGCAAGACGGAGGCGTATCTCCTCCTCGCCGCTTTCACCATCGCCCTGCGCCGGATCCGTGGCGAAGGCGGCGGGACCACCGTGCTCAGCCGCTACACCCTCAGTCTGCTCACCACCCAGCAGTTCCAGCGCGCTGCCACCACGATCTGCGCCCTGGAACACCTCCGCCGTACCGAACCCGAGCTCGGCCTCGGCGGACCCATCACCATCGGCCTGTGGGTCGGCGACACCACCACCCCGAACAAGTTCGAGGCGGCCAAGATCGCCTTCGACGAGCAGCGTGACGCCAGCCATCCGGAGGACGTCTTCATCCTCGACCGCTGCCCGTGGTGCGGCACCCACATCCTGCCGCCGACCCGGTCCAGCGTCCGCTCCGACTACGGAGTCCGCGCCGAGATGGACGAGTTCGCCTTTTACTGCACCCGCGACGAGTGTGCCTTCCACGACGTCCTGCCCGTCGCTGTCGTCGACCAGCACCTCTACGAGGATCCGCCCACCTTCGTCCTCGGCACCGTCGACAAGTTCGCCCGGCTGGCCTGGGAGCCCGACTCCGGCCGTCTCTTCGGCGCCGGCACCGGCAACCCGCCCCCGTCCCTGATCATCCAGGACGAGCTGCACCTGCTCACCGGACCGCTCGGCACCACGGTCGGCCTCTACGAGGCGGCCATCCTGGAGCTGTGCACCGGCCCGGACGGCCGTCCGCCGAAGATCGTCGCCGCCACTGCCACCATCCGCCGCTCCGCCGAACAGGTTCGCGCCCTCCACCACCAGGACGTCCAGCTCTTCCCGCCGTCCGGACTCGACGCCCGTGACAGCTTCTTCGCCGTCCCCGACACCGGCCGCCCCGGCCGCCTCTACCTCGGCGTCATGGCGCAGGGCCACACCGCGGGCCGCGGCGCCGTGGCCACCACGGCGGCCATGCTCCAGGGCGTCCACCAGCTCCCCGAGGAGCACCGCGACGCCTACTGGACCCTCGTCGCCTACCACCACAGCCTGCGGGAGCTCGGCCGTACCGTCACCGCGGCCGGTGACGACATCCCTGCCCAACTCCGGGGCCTCGACGAGGGCACCGGCGTCCGCGTGCTGGGCGACGTACAGGAGCTGACGAGCAACCTGAAGCGTGCCGAGCAGCCCCTCCTGCTCGACCGCCTCGAGAAGCCCTGGGACGATCCCCGGTCGGTCGCCTTCCTGCCGTGTACCAACATGCTCTCCGTCGGCGTCGACGTGAAGCGGCTCGCCTACCTGCTCATGCAGGGCCAGCCCAAGACCACCGCCGAGTACATCCAGGCCACCAGCCGCGTCGGCCGCCACCGGGTGCCCGGTATCGTCGTCACCTACTTCAACGCCACCCGACCGCGCGACCGGTCCCACTACGAGACCTTCATCGACTACCACCGGGCCCTCTACCGCTACGTCGAACCCGCCAGCGTCACCCCCTGGTCCCCGCCCGCCCGTCGCCGCGCCCTGCACGCCGCACTCGTCGTCCTGGTCCGCCACCAACTCGGCCTGGCTGCCGAGAACCAGGCCGGACGGATCAGCCGCCACCGGGGCGACGCCGAGCGGATCGCCGACGCCCTTGCCGAGCGCGCCGCGACCGCCGAAAGCGGTGCCACGCGCGCGGACGCCGACGCGGTACGCGCCGACGTCCGCGCGGAGCTCGGCTACCTCCTGGACGACTGGTACCGGCAAGCCCGGACGGCCGCCGCCGAGGGCAAGGACCTCTACTACCGCAGCCAGGGCAAGGGCCAGTACAACCTGCTCAAGACCTTCGAGCAGCGCTACGGCCTGTGGGAGACCCTCAACTCCATGCGCAGCGTGGACCGCGAGTGCCAGATCACCGTGACGGGAGCAGGAAAGTGAAGCGCAAACTCCGGGTCCGTCAGGCGCAGACCGTGCTGCCGTTCGGCGTCGGCGCCGTGCTCGACGTCCAGGGCGAATCCTTCGTCGCCGCCGGCATCGAGAGGTGGCCGGACCTCAAGACGCCCGTCGCCTCCGAACGGCTCGCCGCCCGCCTCGGCGTCAAGGGCTTCTACGCCGCGCCCCACACCCTCAACGACCGCTACGACCAGCACGACCGCCCCGGTGTTCCCCACGTCCGCTTCCCCGGCTGGCTGTTCTGCGGCGCCTGCCGGAGCATGGTCCGCTTCCTGCGCGAGATGGAGAAGCCCGGCGAGCCGCCCGTGTGCGCGTCCTGCGCCGCAGCGCCCCGCCTGACCCCGATGCGGTTCGTCCGCATCTGCGCCGACGGGCACCTCGACGACGTCGACTGGTGGTACTGGGCCCACTCCCGCCTCGCACCCGAACTGCGGGACTCCTGCGCGGAGAAGAAGCACACGTGGAAGGCGCGCCGGCTAAGTTTCCGCGTCGCCGACCGCGCCTCCGGACTCGAAGCACTCTCGGTGCGCTGCGGAGCGACCCGGCAGGACGGCAAGCCGTGCGGCGCCGAGCGGGACCTGCTCGACATCCTCGGCCCGCAGGGCGGCCACTGCCCGGGCCGCAACGCCTGGCAGCGCCGGGACGAGAACGCCACCTGCGGCCAGCAGGTCCACATCGTGCAGCGCACCGCCGGCAACGTCTACTACCCGGTCGTGTACTCGGCCCTCGACATCCCGCAGTCCGCCGAACCCCCGCATGCGGAGCAGGACACGGCGGAGGCCGTCCGCGGCCATGGCTGCTGGCCGCTCCTGCTCGACGCACTCGGTACCTCCCGGGCCGACACGTTCCGAGCTCTGATCAAGGAGGACACCGAGGCCCCCGACAGCCTCATCGACCAGCTCGTCGCGGAGGCCACGGGCGCCCCGGCACCCACACCTCCCGCGGGCGGGCCGGAGGCGAAGAGGATCGACCTCAGCCGCGACGAGTGGTACGCCTTCGACGCCGCTCGACTCCCCGAGCCCACCAGCGAGTTCGCGATCCGCCGCGGCGGCCTCGGCCTCGACGGCGAGACGGAGGAGCCCTGGGCCGCCCTCGACGCGCACATCGGCGGCGTCGTCCTCGCCGACCGGCTCCGCGAGGTGCGGGCGCTGACCGGGTTCCGCCGACACTCCCCGGGCGGCACCCTCGTGCCCGCCGACACCAGCGGACGCCTGCGCTGGCTGCCGGCCACCGAGGTCTACGGCGAGGGCATCGTCCTCACCCTCGACGAGAAGCGCCTGACCGCCTGGGAGAGCGACCCCCGCGTCCGGGCCCACGTCCGGGGCGTCCGTGCCGACCTGGACGCGTCGTTCCGCGGCGACCAGCTCGCCGAGACCGTCGGCGGCGAACTCTCCCCCCGCTTCCTCCTCCTGCACACGGTCACCCACCTCCTCATCCGCCAGCTCTCCTTCGACTCCGGCTACACCACCGCCAGCCTGCGCGAGCGCGTCTACGGCCGCCCCGAGTACGGTCAGCACGGACTGCTGATCTACACGGCCGCCGGTGACGCGGAGGGCACGCTCGGCGGCCTGGTCCGGCAGGGCGAGGCACCGCAGTTCGCCGAGACACTCATCCGCATGCTGGAAGCCGCCGCCTGGTGCTCCGCCGACCCGCTGTGCGCCGAGCACACCGGCCAGGGCTTCGGAAACCTCAACCGGGCCGCCTGCCACGCCTGCACCCTGTTGCCCGAGACGAGCTGCCAGACCGGCAACACCCTCCTCGACCGTGCCCTGGTCGTCGGCTCCGCCCGCGTCCCCGGCTACTTCACCGACGTCCTCACCGCGAGCCGCGAGTACGCCGCCGCCACCGCTCAGGGATGACACCCATGACCACCACGAACACCCCCGTCCTCCACCCCGACCTCACGCTGGCCCAGCGCGACTGCCTGGACGCCCTGCCGCTGACCGGCAACCATGTCGTCAGCGGCCCGCCCGGCAGCGGCAAGAGCCTGCTGGCCGCGCACCGCGCCGTCCACCTCGCCCTCACCGGCCGCCCCACCCTTCTCCTGTCACGCTCGAACCTGCTGCGCCAGCTTCTGCGTGACACCCTCCAGGGCCTCACGGTCCCGGGCGCCCCCGTGGAGGCATCCACCGTTCATGCCTGGGTCCTGAAGCACTTCGGATACGGCGCACCGCGAACCCAGGACGGCTGGTTCGACTGGGCGGCCCTCACCCACCAGGCCGCCGCCACCCTCGGCGAGGGCGAGGCGGCCAACCCCCATCTCGTCGTCGACGAGGGCCAGGACCTGTCCCCGGGTTTCTACCGGCTCGTCCGCCTCGCCGCCGCATCCGTGACGGTCTTCGCCGACGAGTGCCAGCGCCTCACCGACACCAACTCCACCCTCACCGAGATCACCGACGCCCTCGGCCGTGCCACGGGGCGTGCCGAGATCTCCGGCAACCACCGCAACACCCGCGAGATCGCGTCCCTCGCCGACCACTTCCGCACCGGCGGCAGCGGTTCCCCCATGCCCTTCCGTAGCGGTGTCCTGCCAGTGATCCGCCACTACTCCGGTGCCAAGGAGCTCGCCGACGACATCGCCACCACGGCGGCGCGGCACCCGGCGGACCGCATCGGCGTCATCGTCAACTCCTCGCGCGCGGGCGCCGACCTCATGCGACGCCTGGAACGTGCCGGCCTCGCCCACGAACCCCAGCTCTACAGCTCGGCGGCCACTGCCGGCCGCTACCACGACCTCGACCTCGCCCGTCCCGGCGTCGTCGTCGTTCACCGCGCCAGCGCCAAGGGCCTCGACTTCGACACCGTGGTCGTCGCCGACGCGGAGTCCGACTCCGCCACCGACCCCACGGCGGCTACCCTGCGCATGGCCTATTACGTCATGATCACCCGTGCGCGTCAGCGGCTGGTGCTGGGCTGGCAGGGCAACAGGTTGCCGCGGCATCTGGAGAAGCTGGATGGATGGGTGCGGACGAGGTGACGGTGTGTCTGGGGCTACGAGGGTGCGATGAAGCCGGCCCGGCTGCGACCTGGCCCGAGGTGTGGCGAGTGACGTCCGAGCGCTGTGATCCGCGAGGACGGGAATCGACCGTTCTCGATCGGACGTCAGCCGTAGGCTGTTGTGGGAACACAAGGGGAGACGATGATTGACTACCGCAAGGCAACAGCCGTTCCGGTGTGGACGCTCGCGACTGGTGACGTCCGGGTGCCCGCAGTGGTCGGGGACGGGCCGATGACGACTGAGCGCCTGGGTGAACTGCGCGGCGTGCTGGCCGTCCTGGCCGACGAGCCGATCGCCACTCTCGAGGTACATCCGCTGCCCGACGGGCTCGACCGCAGCCGAGGCCTCCCGCTCGATGCCGTGAGTCCCCTGGCGCAGCACCTGTCGCAGCTCGTCACGCAGACAGCGCGGAACTCCTCCGCTGCGGCCACGGCGACCGCCGCGGGCGAGAACCTGTACACCATGGTGGTTCCGGCGAAAGTCGCCGCCCAGTTCGGTCAGGGCCTGGTCCGCCCGATGGCGTCGAAGGCGGTGGCCGGTGGCGTCCGTGGTCCGCTCGTGGACCCCATGGGCCGCATCGTCGCCCACGCGACGTACGTGCCGGTCGGTAAAGCGGCGGCAGCGGGCGCAGCCGGTGGAGCCGGTGCGACAGCCGGCGTCGCGGCCGCCGGCGGCGCGGCGCTCACCGTGGCCGCGCCGCTCGTGCTCATGGCCGTGGCGGTGGGGGTGAGTGCGCATGCCGACCAGCAGCGTCAGCAGGCCATCGAACACATCACAGAACTGCTGGAGCGACTGCACGAGGAGAAGCTCGACGACGAGCACAGCGCCCTCGACGGCTGCCGCGGTGCCATCGACAAAGCCACCGCCATTCTGCTCGACCAGGGCAAGCTCGGTGTCTCGCTGGGGCTGGACTCGGCGGTGTATGCCATCGACACGGCGCTGGGCAAGGCCGACCGCCGTCTCGCCCGGTGGCAGAGCAAGCTCGACGCGCTGCCCGACGGCGAGGCCGTCGAGATCGGCACACTGACCAAGTCGTTCCCCGGCATCGACGACCAGGGAGGCAGGTTCCGTGCCCACCTCGAACTCGCCGCCCTGGCCGTTGCGCTGAAGCGGCGGGTCGGCGTCCTGCAAGCCGTCGAGCATGCACAGAACAACCCTGACAACCTGTTCGAAAGCTTCACCCGCGAACTCAAGCGCGACCAGCAGCGCCTCGACGAACTGGAGTTGGGCATCGCCGGAGTCCTGCTACGCCTGTCGGCGCTGGAGCTGGCCCGCCCGAACGGATTGCGGCCCGTCTTCACGCCCGGTGAAGTCGATCGCCTGATGCGCGCGACACACCGGATTCACCGGCTGGGCGACGGTGTGACGGTCAACAGCCGCGCCACAGACGTGACGATCGAGATCGCCCGCAACAGGGACGGCTCGGTGGTCGTCTTCCCTGCGCTGCCCGCGTAGGCGCGCTCGCACTCACTTGGCGAGTGGTGCGAGGTTACCCGAAACCTCGAACGAGGTTGTGGCTCTCTTTGCATTGTTCAGCACCGTGAGCGACGGCAGGGCAGTTGCAAGCGAGGGCCGCGATCCCGTGTAGCTGATGCAGGATGCGGAGAGGGTGTGGCTGGCCCTTGCGTGCCGCAGCCGGTGTTCGGCAGGGGGAGCGATGCGCGGCGAGCGACTTCCGAGCGCTTCGGCTTCTGTCTGACCAGCTTTTTCACATTCAGGGCATGTGGTGCAGTCGATGCATGCGTGCCAGAATTCGCTCCACCCCTTGTCTCTCGAGGCGTTCGTCTCACGTGTTCACCGGAGGACCCAGAGTTGGGGCAGATCGACACCCGTCTCATCCAGACCGCGGTCATCGGAGGCCGCGAGTCGGACCAGCCGGTGATCCTTCCTGAACAGCCGCACAACCTCGACGAGTTCCTCCGCCAGTTCGGGAGGGACGACTTCTGGTGCGGGACGCTTCTCGGCGGCTGCGGAGAACCGCTGCGCCCCAAGCGGTATGTGACGAGGGTCTGTCACTTCGCCCACGAAGCCGACCCCGGCCGTGGGGAATGCCACCGGTCCACCAACAGCGTGGACGGAGCCGACCACTTGTTCATCAAGGCCCATGTCACTCGCTGGCTGGCCGGGCAGGGGTACGCGGCCCAGGGTGAACTGCGCAGCTTCGGGCATTGCCACGGTGATGCGGTGGACTTCTGGCTGCGTCGCACGAAAACGCACCTCCGGTTCGAGCTCCACCCGGAGGACGGTCAAAGCTGGCGCAAGGCGGCGGACAGTCTGGGCGCGAAGGAAGGCCGTATCGAGTGGGTCTTCGGCCAGGACGACGCGTTCGCACGCGACATGGTGGCGCGTCGCGGATACGCGCTCCTTGTGCGGTGCGAGACCGAGGGAAACGACCGCCGAGTGCTCATCGGCACTGTGACCGACGGGAAGAAGAAGGAGCCCTGGGCTCTCCTGGAGCACTGCAGGATGACCGAAAGCGGCCTCATCACCCCGGCGCTCGAGAAGCTGCGCGCCGAGGGAGCGGTCCGCGGCGACGGGAGCGGCTGCGAGCCGTTTCCCGGCAGCGTGGCCTTTCCCGGCGGACAGGTCGTGTTCGCGGTGGACGCGGAAGCGGCACCCCTGTCCTCGTCGCCGTTGGACGTGCCCGGCAGGCGTCTGGTCCCCGGCTTCGTGAAGCCGGCGGGAAGCCGCATCGTCCGGGCCTGTCTGTCCCTGCCCGACGCGGTACCGACTCCCACGGACCAGTACGTGTACCGCCTCGCGGGCTCGGTCCGGCTGCTGGTCACGGATGTCGTCGAGGGAAGTGGTTCCTGGGCGGTACGGGCCGACGCCCTGGTACAACTCAAAGGCCTGGACGCGGAGCGCACTGGTCTGTGGCGTCCCAGCGTCGCGCTCGACGAGAAGTACGTCCCGGCGCCTCGCGCCTCCAGCGTCTGTGAGCGGCCCCCGCTCACGGAACCCGCGCCCAGCGGACAGAAAGCGCTGGAGACCGCACCGAGGCAGCCAGCCGACGCGCTCAGGAAAGTACTGGAGGAGGTCGCGGCGAAGGGCGCCACTATCACGTGGAGCGAGTTGACCGAGCGACTCGGCAGGTGGGTCCATGACTTGCCGAACCCCACGCGCCGGGATTTGCTGGTCGAGGTGGACAAGCCGCGGGTGCCTGAGGAGCCTCTGCTGAGCGTCCTGGTCGTCACCCACTTGGGTAGACCTCTTTCGTACCTGGGTCAGGTACTGAGCCGGCTGGGGGCGGCCGAACCGGCCTCGGAGTTCGCTCTGCAGCAGTGGGCGGCGGCCGAGACCAAGAAGACGCACGAGGCTTACGGACACCGGAGGACACCCGCGTCAGCTGGTCCGCCGCCTCGTGTGAGCCAGCCGGCCGCCAGGGTGCAGGCGCCCTCCGAGAGCGACCTGCGCTGGGCGCACCAGAGGTGTGCGCAGATTGGGGAAAAGGTCAAGGAAGCGGCGAGGACCCGAGTCCGGGCGAAGGGGGCGCGTGTCCAGCGCCTGTCGCAGGCGATTCAGCAAGGAAAAGCACATCTCGGGCGGTTCGAAGAAGTCAGCTCCCATGGGCAGGCCCTCCGTGCCTGGCTGAGAGAGGGCGACCGCGTCCTGGACCTCCTCGACCGTCTGATCGGTCGCCCGATCACCGTCACCCCGGCCAAGACGGAGCACCGGACCGCCGCTCCCGAACTGAAGCCGGCCAAGGTTCTCCAGCCGGTGGAGAAGAAGGATCCGAATCTCAGGAAGATCCGACGCCTGCTCGGTGAGATGGACCGGACCCATAGGCACCGGCCCGCCCAGGACCTGCTGCGGCTGCTCGACGAGATCGGGAAACATCGCGATCAGCTTGCCCAACCGCTGCCCGTCGCGGAAACCAAGCTGGTCGAGCGGTGGCGGAGCAAGCTGGAAGACCAGAGGTCCGCCGAGCGCTCCGCCCAGGCGGCGGCCGCCTCGCGGAACACGCCGGCGGGGGCGCGCCGTACTGTCGAGCCACCACAGGACGATCGCCTGTCGGCCGAGAGGATCGACAAGCTGGCCTCCACGGTCCGCAACATCCTCCAGGAACTCGCACGCGCCGACGGCACTCCCCTGAACTGGGGTGACCTCCGTCTGAGGGCAGGTGGGCAGCTGCCGCCCCTGCACCCCGATGACCAGGTCGCGTTGCTTGTCGCGGCTGACCGGGGCACACCGGCTGACGAGCCGCTCCTCTCCACGCTGGTCGACAATTCCGTAGCCGCCCCGCACCGGCTCTATCGCCAGGTGCGTCTCGGCCTCGGCCGGGAGTCCGTCCCTGATGCGGAGCTCGAGTCCTATCGGGCCATGGAGGCTCTGCGGCTGCGGCAGATCTGGCGTTACCGGCGGTGAGTAGAGCCGCTGGACCGGCGTCCGCGCAAACCGGTGCTGCGAGGACCGGTCGAGTCCAGGACTGGCTTGGCAGTCTGATCACTTCTTGAGTTTCTGGAGCTTGGTAGCAGGGAGGCGCTTTTTGCCCATCTCGATGATCAGGCCTGCTGCTTTGAACGTGAGGTTGAGGGCGACGCTCTCGGGAACCTGCTGGTCGAGACCGAGGTGTCCGGTGATGTAGTCGCCCATCTGGACATCTGGGTCCAGCCGCTTGAGGACCATGTAGGCGATGGACTCGGCCTCGACCTCGTTGCGGGCATGGGCCGTGATGCGATCATCATTCGAGAGGGGCCGCAACTGCCGGTCGGGCCAGGTGTCGCTGGGGCCCGCGCCGAGGTGCCCGCAGAACAGGTGGCCTAGTTCGTGGGCAAGCGTGGCGTACCGGTCCAGCAGAGGCAGGTTCTGGTTGACCTCGATTTCGAACAGCGTCGGGTACGTCTCCGGCCGGTCCCCGGGCCTGCTGCCAGAACGCTCGACGGAAGCGCCGGACCTGCTGGGGTACGTACGCCCGTAGGAGAAGGCCCCGTCATTGACCAGGGTGAGCCGGATTCCCAGGGGCGCGAGGTTCGTCTCGGTGTGGTGCCAGACCTCGACGAGTTCCTTCTCGCCGGCTCGAGAGGACACCGACGCAGGGGCGGTGATCGCCTTGGGCAGAGGCCGAGCCCCGGGCAGGGCTTCGGTGTCCCCGACGTCGTACACGAGCATGTAGGGCCCGCGGGGCTGGAAGATCAGCAGTGGCTGGGCACCGGGCTTGAGTACGCGCCGGTATTTCGACATCCATTCCGAGGAGGAAAGGACGTAGCGAGCCCCGGGCTTCTGGATGTGGACCACCATCGCGTTGAACGGGGCATACCGCTTGAACCGGCCTACGAACTCGAGCATGTGCAAGTAGTCCGGGGACGAGCGGTAGCGCTGGGCGCCGCGGATGAGGTCGTCGATCGAGGCCTTGGCCAGGTCTGCCTGCGAGACCTCGACCTCCTCGTCCCAGAACAGATCGAGTCCGTGCTGCGCGATCACCGGTTCTTCGTGCTTGAAGGGAATCTCGCGCAGCCGCTTCCAGTCCACGAGTTGCTTCTCGGCCCAGCCGGGCTCAACCATGTGCGCGAACGACAGCAGCCCGGTCACGTGGGCGTCCAGCTGGGCCAGACCCTTGAACTCCTGGTGACGGCCGTGCTGCTCGATACCGAACGACGCAGCCCCTCGCACATGCTTGGTTATGCGGCGCTTGTACTCGCGCGTCAGGCGAGGGGTGGGACCGTCGACGAGGATGCCCAGCACGCTGCGCCGTGCACCGGGACGGGCCACGTAGGTCTTCTTCGCGTTGAGTCTCATGCCCAGCGGGGTCAATGCCTTCTTCACACCGACCACGAGACGGTCGACCTTCTCGTGGCGAACGAGCCGACGACTGGAGAAGTACATGTCGTCGCTGTAGCGCGTGTAGCGCAGCCCCAAGGACTCGGCCAGGTGCGTGACAACAGCGTCGACGTCACGCATGACGATGTTCGACAGGTATCCGCTTGTAGGAGCGCCCTGCGGCAGGAACCCCTCGCGGGTGTCCTTATAGAGCAGTTCGGGCCGGCTGACGGAGAAGCTCTGCCCCGTGGCCTCCAGGTACACACTGCGACGCCCGGTGCCACGGTTCGTCCAGGTCTGGTTCGGCCCGGGCGGAGACACGGTGACCAGCCGGGCGGTGGTGTACGTGCTCAGCGTGCGGCCGATACGACGCAGGCCGATCTCCCGGAGGCCGTTGCCGTCCTCCACAAGATCGATCCGGTACTCGCGCTCCGTCGGGCGAGCCCAGGCGTCCTTCAATGCGGCGTGGACGTGCCGTTCCCTGATACTCCCGAAGAAGTCGGCGATGTCCAGGCGGATCACGGTGTGGGCTCGCAGATGAGTGGCAGCGCAGTCCACGACCGAGCGGCCACCCCGGTAGGCGAACGCTGCCGGGTGGGGCTGGTACCTGGCTGGAAGAGCCTCCAGACGGGCCAGGACGCCCTGCTGGATCTCGGACAACCGCGAAACCGGGGCATGTAAGGTCCGCAGCCCGCCGCGGTGTTTGGGGATCCGGTGCTCGGTGTACGGGAAGATCGAGCCGCTGACCACCGCCTCGAGGAACTGCGCAGGGGTGAGGTCCAGGAAGTTGTCTGCCGTAGTCACCGAACCGCCTCGTCCCTCACCTGTGAGACGCAGTCGGCGGGCCTCACCTTGAGTCGTTCCACCGCCCCGCCACGGGCGGTCCGCTGTATCCCTCCGCCACCCTGTGCAAGCACAGGGCCCGATCCCCAGCACCCGATGTGATCAGCACCGAGGTGCCCCGGACCGGAGGGCCCATCGCAAGGGATGGGTTCCTGTGACCCGCCGACTGCGTTGAGTCGGATCGTATCCCCCTGTAGGTCGAACTCACCATGCGGGGTCACCTGATGACACACCGAATCACGGCGCTCCCCACAGCGTCCGGCAGCACGATGGCAGCCGCAGCGTTGACCGGCTCGTGACTGTCCTGAACGTCGAGGGCGGCGGCGTGTACGGCGACGAACACCCGCTGGTCAAGGAGTCGACAGCTCGGCCCGGACGGTCTTGCCGCCGGGCGGGTGGGGGACGGCAGCCCAGTGGTCGGCGAGGGCGGCGACGAGCAGCAGGCCGCGCCCGCCGGGGCGTAGCGCCTCGGGTTCGGCGTCCGCCGGAGGGTCCTGCGGGTACAACTCCCCGCGGGCGTCGGTGACCTCGACGGTGATGCGGCCGGCCGCCGGGTCGAAGACGAGGGTGAGCCGGAAGCAGCGACCCGGTACGAGGCCGTGGAGGACGGCGTTGGCCGCGAGCTCCGCGACCACGAGTTCGGCACGCTCCGTGAGGTCCTGCGGGACACCCCAGGTCCGCAGTTCGATCACGGCGAGCAGCCTGGCCAGCCGGGCGCCGCGCCGTGTGGACGACAGGAGCTGGGTGAAGGTGCGGGAGAGGCGGTCGACTTGGGGCAGTGCGTGGGTCATGGCGCCAGAGTGACGGCCGGATGCGCCTGGGAGCTAGAACCGCACCCCGTACGCGGAGTCAGAGTACGGGCACGAAGAGTGGACAGTACGGTGTCTGTTCCGTCACGCTGAGTGGTGAGCCCGGGCGGTGTCAGGAGTCGTCGTGGTGCGGTGCGGAGAGGCGGGGGCGGATGGGCATCGGTGTGGGTGAGGCGGCCGGGGGCGGCGGCGCGCAGGGGGTTCCGGCGGGGGACTGGGAGCGGGAGCCTCATCCGTCCGACAGTCTGCGCACGTTCGGCGCGGTCGTCCAGGCGCTGCGCGAACACGCGGGTCTCAGCCGGACCGAGTTCGGCGCCCGGGTCCAGTACTCGAAACACACCGTGGAGTCGGTGGAGTTGGGGCGCCGGATGGCGGACGAGGCGTTCGTGGAGCACGCGGAGGAGGCGACCGGCAACACCGGTGCGCTGCGGAAGGCCGCCCGGCATCTCACCCGGGGCGAGGCGGGACTCGCGGCGTGGTTCCGGCGGTGGGCGCGGCTGGAACGGGAGGCGGTGAGCCTGTGCACGTACGAGTGCCGGCTGGTGCCGGGGCTGTTGCAGTCGGAGGCGTATGCGCGGGCACTCTTCGAGAACCGCATTCCGCTGCTGACGGATGAGCAGTTGGAGGCTCAGGTTGCGGCGAGGATGGAGCGGCAGCGGATGCTGTCTGAGCGTCCGACAGTTCCGTTCCACTTCATCGTTGAGGAAGCGGTCCTGCGGCGACGGCTGGGCGGTGCCGAGGTGTGGCGTGAGCAGCTGGGCTACGTTCTGGAGCACACATTGCCTCGCAATCTGACGTTGCAGATCATGCCGTTGGAAGCCGAGTATCACTCGTGCATGGATGGGCCCTTGCGCCTGCTGGAGACCCCGGAAGGGCGTCGACTCGCATACTCGGAGGGCCAGGAGAGCGGGCGGCTGATTGGTGACTCGAAAGAGGTGAGAGTCCTCCAGCAGCGCTATGACACACTGCGGTCGCAGGCCCTGCACCCCAAAGATTCCCGGGCCTTGCTGGAGCGACTGCGAGGAGAGACATGAGCATGACGGAACTCGCCTGGTTCAAGTCGAGCTACAGCGGTAGCTCGGGCGACGACTGCGTGGAGGTCGCCGTCACCGAGCAGGCCATCCACGTAAGGGACTCCAAGGACGTGGGGCGGCCCGCCTTCGTGGTGGGCCGTGAAGGGTGGGGGCGGTTCGTGGACTTCGCGTCCGGCTGCTGATCTGTGTGTGAGGCCGGATCATGCCGAAGGTGAGGCGGAGTTTGCCTTGCGTGCCTGACCCGGCCGTACAGGGGCAGAGATAGGGGGCTGGTCACGGCACCTCAACCGGAACATTTTGAGCCGTCAGATACTTTCGCAGATCCGGGATCTGATCCTGATCGACGGCGAAGGCAAGGAGCCGACGGGCGCGAGTGGCTGCCACGTAGTAGACGCGCAAGCCCTCTGCCGCTTCGTCCTCGATACTTGTGCGCTGCCCGGAGGCCCATGTCCCGATCAGGCCGTCCGGTGCGTGGACGAGGACGGCATCGAACTGCTCGCCCTTCACTCCGTGGATCGTGTTGCTGCACGACGTGCGCGCCTGGTTACGTTCCTGGGCAGCAGACCCGACGAGGCCGAATGCGGGCTTCGCTTTCTTGGCCTGGTCGCATGGGAACGACCTCTTCGCGACTGCCGTGCGGACATGCCCCATCGGGAGGACTGACAGGGCTCGGAAGGATTCCCGGCTCCATTCGCCCGCCGGCTCGTCCAGTGAAGGGAGCGTGTGGAGGAGAAGCCGGGACGCCGTCCGAAGTTCCAAGGTGGTAAGTCCGTGCCGTTCCAGGTGTTCAGCTTCCGGAACGTCCACGTCTCCCAGCCAGTGGCGCCGGATTGTCTCGCTGAAGATCTTCTCCGCCGACTCGCGCTGTTTCCGCTCGACCCCTGGGCTGCGCAATATCGCGGTGGCCCATACGAGCGCGCCCAGTTGTGCCGATGGCGGCTCCTCCTTCACCTTGGTGAACGCTGACGCGAGGGTCGCGCGTTGGTAGGCGAGGACCATGCGCTGGGCGGGGTCGCGTATCCCCAGACGGTCCGCTTCCTCCTCGAACGGAAGGAGTGCCTTTGCGAGCTTCGAGCCTGAAGTTCCCAGGAGGAGAACCGGGGTGTCCTCTCTGCGGTGGTCACCTACGGCGATGTCTGCGGGAGTTCCCGAAGGCCGCAGAGTCTGCGCAAGATCGCAAATGATCTGTGTACTCCGCCAGTTATGGCCGAGCCGGAGGTCGGGGGCCGACGCCTGGGTGCTCGCCATGGGAGAGGCAGTGGTGGCAGGGGCCTCACGGAACCCGTAGATGCGCTGATCGGGGTCTCCGACGGTGAGCAAGGGGACGCCCCGGCCGGACAGTAGGCGGAGAATGCTCCGGTCCTCGGACGAAAGGTCCTGGGACTCGTCAACGATGACCTCGGTGAAGCGCGAGGCCAGGAGGGCGGCTATGCCAGGGCCTCGCTCTTCGCTGGTGAGCATGTAGAGGGCGATGTCGCGGAGTTGCTCGCCTGCCATGAAGCCTTCGGCCCAGAGTTCGGAGATGCGTTGCCCTGCCTTGTAAAGGGCCCTCTGTGCTCTGTCCGGGTCGCGGTTCAGCCAATAGGGAGGCTTCTTCCACTGCGGATTTGCTATCCGAACCCCTTGTTTCAAATTTAGCGCGAAATGGAAATCTTCCAGGCTGACGCCTTCCTGACGTGCCTTGGGGTGATCGTTCCAGGACTCCAGCCTCCGCCATGCCGCCCGGGCCGGGGCTTGATGTGTGGGCGTACTACATGGGTCCACACGAAACTGTCGAACGTCCCGATGAAGTGCGGGTACGTGGCAAGTTCGGGGCGGCCTTCGCGAACGCAGCGCTGGGCCACCTCGGCGGCTGCGGCCTTGGTGAAGGAGACCACGGCCCTGCCCTGACGCGGGGCGAGTGGGCGGTTTAGGTGGCGATCAATGATCGTTTGCGTCTTCCCGGCCCCGGGGCAGGCCTCGACACGGACGATGCGTCCTGGCTCACAAGGAAGGGCGACGAGAGCACTTTGGGCCGCGCGGGCAGCCTCGCGGAGCGACTCCAGGTCAAGCTCGGCGGGGAGGTAGGGCGCCGGGGAAGGAGAGGTGAGGGCTTCAGGCATGGTCATCGGGAAGTTCTTCGGTCACCCAGTTCAGTGCGTCAGTCAGGTAGTCGGGCACGGCGAAGGAGTTCCTTGTGAAGGGCTGTTCGGCCCCGGAGAGGAAGTCCTGGGCGAGATCGCCCTTGCGGATCTTCTTGGAGTCAAGGAGGAGGGAAATAGCCCGGGCCTGTTCGCTGGGGATGCCATCGCCGATGGCTTCCCAGTCGGCCTTCCAGGCCTTCGGGCGCTGTTTCTGCCACGCCTGAAGCAGCAGGTTCCGGTTGACTCCACTGGCTTTCAGGAGCTCAGATTCGAGCGTGAACTCGTTACTGAAGAGGCGGGCCGCGCGGCTGGAGCCGGAGCTCACGATCTGCTGCTCGATCTCGGAAATGCGGGTTTCGGCGAGCTGCTGTCGGTGATCTTTCCCGGCGTCGCCGTCGGTGATGACTGCCACACGACGTGCGATGCGTCTGCCCGTGTCGGGATCGGTGGCAAGGAGGAGCCGCATATAAGGAAGGAAGTCGACGCCATCAATGGGTATTAGCGCCGTTCCATGGAAGCGCTGGAGTCGCGCCGGGGAGTCGGCGAAGATCGTACGGGCGAAAGCAGGGAGGACGACTGACTCGGCGATGCCCTCGATGAGGAGGACGCGTTGCCCGAAGAGCATGACGTTGCGGGTAGCGTTGAGGTAGTTGCGGATCTTGTTCCGGTCGTAGTCGGGCAGGTTGAGCCGACACACGGAGACGGCGGTCGTCGTGTAGGACTGCCGAGAAGGATTAGGTGCCGCGTCTGCTGGCGAAGCGCTGGCTTCCTCGGTCTCCTGGCCGGGGCTGTTGGCCTGCCCTATTGTTTCGTCCTGCGGCTTCGGAGGCGCGGGCGCTTGGACCGTGCGGCGTTGTAGTACGACAACGTTGCTCGGGTCGACGGCCGTTGCGACATGTGGGGAATGCGTGGTGACGACTACCTGGATGCGGCCGAGCCATCCATGGGGGTCGACCTCCCGGACCTGGCTCTTCCGTGCCTCTTCGGCCAGATGGTCGAGGAGGATCGCCTGTAGCTGGGGATGAAGGTGAGCCTCGGGCTCCTCGACGAGGAGCAGTGTCAGATCGGCTTCCGCGGCCTTTTCCAGCTGAGTCAGCACCGTGGCCATGAACATCAAGTTGGCGTACCCGAGGCCGGACTCGGCGAGGTCGCGAGGATCGAGTCCCACCTGGGCCATCAGGAAGCGCAGGTTGCGGGCGATGGAGCTGAGGGTCGCGTCGGCGAAGCCGAGATCGGCCGTTTGGGAGTGCGCGCCCTCTGTCAGGCGCGTGAGCCGGCCCTGGACGGCTTCTACGGCGGCCTGAAGGGGCTTTTGGGCCGAGCGCAGTTGCTTGAAGGCACCGCCGACCTCGGAGAGAAATTCCTCCCGGCCGGCGTCATCCTTGAGCAGCCGTTCAAGGATGTGCTGGATACGGGCGCCACCGGCGGAACCAAGCTCGCGGCGGGCATCGCGCAGCGGGGGAAGGTAGACGTGGCGAATGCGATCACGGGCAGCGGGCTCCGGGTCGCGGTCGGCGGTGGTGCCGGTGCCTGCGGTCCAGGTGCGCTTGGCCATCCCGAAAGGTGTGCTGGGCGGGGCGATATTGAGGTGGTACCTGATCGCCTTCGGCGTATCGCCCGGCGCGGACGGTAGCGGCGGTTGCTGCCCGTCTGGATACGGCTTCTCCGGGTCGTCGGCGAAGGCCGAGGCGTAGAGGTGGAGATCGGCGGGGTTGCGGGAGAAGTAGCGGGCAGTCAGGTCGATGGATGTACGGCACTTCTGGTTGTGCCCTTCTGCGGTGCAGCCGTCGCGGTGGAGGTCGTCGAGGGAGGGGTGCAGGCTGCGTTCGCGCGGGTCGAGGGGCTGTGTGAGGTGGCGAAGTGCGTCCATGACGTTGGACTTGCCTGCGTTGTTCTCACCGAGCAGGACACTGACGCCTGGCTGGAACGAGATCTTCGTGTCGGCGGCGGTTCTGAATCCTTGAAGGTGGAGCTGGGACAGGTACACGGGGTTCTCCGGGCGCGGTGAAGGGTGGAGACGTGCTTGTGCCAGGTGGGGCTTGGCCGGAGGGGCCGGCCGGTTGCCGCGCGGGGGATGGCAACCGACCGGGGTGGGGCGAGGCTACTCGGTTATGGGGCCGGGTGGCGGGGGCCGTGGCCGGGGGGCGGGGTGAGGGGGGAGCGGTAGGTACCGGACCCGCCCTCGGTGAGCGGGGTCTCCAGAGTCAGGCCGGCTACGGCCATGCGGTCGTACTCGGCGAGGATCAGGTTCTTGGTGCGGAATTCGCCGTACTTCTCCTCGTCCTTGCGCTTGACGATCGGAAAGGTGTCGAGAATGTACAACACGTCGTCACGTTCGATGCCGTAGAGGTGAAAGAAGAAGGCGTCGAGTTCGACACGGATCGCCGCGCGACGCTCGGGATCCCAGTGGTAAGGCGCCCCGGAATCGCCCAAATCGTTGGCAAATGGAGACATCTCGTGTGAGTTGTAGACGAGTTCGGCAAGCCGAGGGCTGATGAACCTTCTGTGCGGCTGGAGATCACTGGGGGTTGGTACTGGGAGCTGCTTGATTAGGAAGAAACTTAGATGCATCCCGCCGATGCTTTGGCGGGCCAGGTAATCGAATACGAGAGATCCCCATGCTGCTCCCAGTAGATCGGCGTCGTCTGTGTAGGCGAGCATGATCTGGTGTCCTACCGCAGCCTTCGGAAGGAAAGCAGGGATCATAGTTCTTTCGTTGGTGGAACTGGTCACGTCGCGCCACCCAAGCATCCAGGCACGATTCCATCCCCTGTTGGAGAGCCGCGAGGAGACGCCGAGAAGGGTATTTTCCTCCGCTCCCTCTGTTTTGTTCCGGACGTCACCATCGGATGCCCAATGCATGGGTTCGGCCTGGCGATGGGGGTCCGCAAGGTCCATGAATCCGAGCCGATTCGGTTGGTTTTGACGCTTGACGGCAGATTCGCTTTTGATTACATCTGCGGCCCTGTGATTATAGAAATCCACCATCTTCGCTTCGTATACTGGGAGCATTTTCTTGCCGCTGAGGTGGAAAATATTTCCCTCCAGTGACCACTCGGTTCGCTGTAGCTCCTCTTTGCTGTGAAGGAGGTGAGACTCGTGGCTCACGTTGTAGAGTCCCTGTGAGAATTTCACATTCCAGGAATGCTTGGAGTTCCCTGCGTTTGGAGAGAGGATGGGGTGAGCTCGATAGACGGCAAGTGTAATCTCGGCATCGCGTCGAGTTTGGAAGGTTGGGCATGTGCCAGAGTTCGGATTGAGAAGGATAATCTCCTCGGGTGTCAGGTTGAACGTCTTGTCTGCGCTAGCGAGTTCCGATGGATCGTGCAGGAAAAAACCAAAGCGGGCCGCTGGAACTGGGTTCGTGCGGCCGGTCAGGGACAGCACGGCGAACTTCATGCGCGAGTCCACTGAGGGGAAGAGGCCTGAGCGATTCTCGAAGTCAAATAGTGCTGCCAGCGACCTCTTCGCCACTAGATCCTTGAAGAAGAACTGGGTGCGCGCATCTGTCGCGATACCGGTCGGAACAATTACACCTGTGCGTCCCTGTGTACTAGTCAGAACGCGGTCGTTCTCAGCGAAGAGCGCGTACAGGTTAAGGTTTCCCTGACCGGTCAGCGGATAGTGGCCTGAGGTGCGCAGGAAGTGACTCTCCGCGTTTACCTGTCGACGGGCTGCCTCGTAGTCGATGAACAGACCGGCTCGGTCTGGGTCTTTCCGCAGTGCTTCAATCATCTTCTTGCGCTCAGATACGCGATCTGCGTTTGCGATCTCCGGGACTCGCTGAGCGAAGAACTCTTGCTCGCGGAAGTCGACGCTGTCCCACGGCGGATTCCCCACCACCGCGTCGAACCCGCCGGCCCACCCCGTCCCCGGCTGGACACCGGCGCCCGACTCCGGGACCGCGAACACCTCGGGGAACTCCAGGTGCCAGTGGAAGAAGCGGTACTGCTCCCGCAGCTCCCGGATCTCGGCATGGGTGATGTCCGGCACCGCGGACTGGTTGCGGCTGCGCAATGCGCGGAACACCTGGTCCGTCGGGGCCTCGGGGGCGCCGTCGCGCTTGGGCCAGACGAAGGCGGCGCACCAGGCGTCGGCGGCGTGCAGGTCGTCGACGTAGGCACCCGACTCCGTGTGGGCACGGTAGGCGGACTCCTGCGCCCGCACCTGCTCCAGGAGGTCGGAGGGGGCCGCGGTGATGCGGGCGAGTGCGGCGGCGTAACGGTCGTTGCCGGGCAGAGTCTCCGTGTCGAAGAGCAGTTCGTCCTGGCCGCCGCGCTGGATCTTGTTGCGCTTGACGAGGCCAGCCGCGTACTTCTTGTCGTCGCCCTCGATCGGCTTGAAAGCGTCGTCCGGGACGCCGTCGGCCAGCAGCTTTGGCGTCGCGCCGATCAGGCCGTTGCCGTGCTTCACATGCGCGTCCAGGAACCCGAGGGCCTTGCCCGGTTCCATCGCCTCCAGCCAGAGCGATACCTTGGCCAGCTCCACGGCCATCGGGTTGAGGTCCACGCCGTAGACACACCGCGCGACGACCTCGTGCAGGGCGTGCCGCACCGCGTCGACCGTCGGCTCCGGGTTGCGCTCGCGTACCGATGCCACGCGCTTGGCGATGCGGCGGGCCGAGGCGACGAGGAAGTGGCCGGACCCACAAGCCGGGTCGCAGACCGTCAGGGAGAGCAGCTCCTCGACGATGTCGTCCGTCGGGTCGGGGCGGCCGGCCTCCGTGGCGTGCTGTTCACCGCGCTTGACCGCGTCGTCTATCACCGGGTCGAGCGTCGTGTCGAGCAGGCACTCGATGAGCGAGGACGGAGTGTAGTAACTTCCGGTCGTCTTACGGCTGTTGCCCGCCACCTCGATCAGCTCGAAGGAGCGGTCCGTGGCGGAGTGCTTGGGTTCCAGCTCCAGCAGGGACTCGTAGACCGAGCCCAGTTCCTCGGCGTCCAGGTGGCGGTAGTCGACCGGGCGCCAGCGGCGGGCGCCCGGGTCACGCATCTGGGCGAGGTGGCGGACTGCGGCGAGCAGCGACTCGTTGGACAGCTTCAGGCCGTCCAGCGGGGCATCGGCCGGCTTGGAGGAGAAGAGGCCACCGAGGCCGGGTAGGCCCAGTTCGGGGCGGCCACCCTCCTTGCCGAGGGCGTCGAGGACGATGCGCAGCGCCTCGTACTGGTCGCCGTGGGCGGTGCCCTGGCGGCGGCGGGCGCGCTCACGCAGCCGGGCCGAGGAGAAGTAGCGGTCGTACGCCCCCTGCTGCCGCTCGTCGGCCTTCGGGTCGAGCAGGGCTCCGCGGTCCTCGGCGACGAAGACGAACAGCAGGCGGTAGACCAGGCGCAGCAGGGCGTCCCGCAGCGCCTTCGGGTCGGTGTCCTCGCGCAGCCGGGTGTTGTCCGGGTGGCGTAGAAAGCCGGTGCCGAGGGCGGTGAGGGCGTTCTGCACCCCCAGGCGCAGCTGGTCCAGGGCGCGGGCGCCGGAGCTGACGGCCTCGGCGCGCCACTTCTCCAGCCAGCACCCCGAGGCCGCCGTCCCCTCCGGCTCCGCGAACCGGGACGCGTGCAGCACGCAGTACAGCAGCACGAACTCGCTGAACAGCTCGCCGTCGAAGATGGCTTCCAGGTCGAACTCGACGTACGCGGCGGTGGCGAAGGACGACGAGTCGCGCAGCAGGCGCACACAGCGGCCGTTGGTGAGGACCGCCCACAGGTGGGCCTCGGTGCGGTTGAGGCAGTCCTGGAGCATGGACTGCGGCGGTACCTGGCCGAAGGTCAGGCGCTTGTCGAGCTCCTGGTTCCAGGGGACCTGGTGGACGAGGGCCGAGCCGTGGCGGTGGGAGACCGGGAAGTGCTTGTCCGGGTCGGAGTCGGCCGGGATGCCCGCCGCGCTGACCTCCGTCAGCGCGCCGAAGTCCAGCTTGCGGAACAGCTGGGCGAGCCAGTCGGTGCCGGCCCGGCCGGTCGGGTCCGCGGCCGGTGCGCCGGTCGTGGGGTCGGCGGGCAGGGCGGTGCGCAGGTCGCGCCAGAGCGGCTTGAGGTACTCCCAGGCGCGCTCGGCCTCGTCGCGCACGGGGACCGAGGCGGGCAGACCGTAGTCGGCGGACCTGGTGCCCGGCAGGTTCCGTGCCTCGGCGATGCGCAGCAGCATGTCGGCGGGGAGCAGGCCGCCGACGGTGGTGACGGCGGTGAAGGCCAGGGCGGTGCGGGTGGCGGCGGACATCAGGCTTCGGCTCCGGACACGGTAGAGGCAGAGGCAGAAACAGCGGCTGCGGCGGGGGCGACGGGCGGCAGGTAGACGTACACGCCGAGGACGTCGGCAGGCTCCTGCGGGACGACCTTCAGGCCGCGGACGATCTCCTCGTTGGCCTTGCGCACCCGACGGTGTGAGGCGTCGAGTTCGGTGGCCAGGCTCGTGCCGTACTCGGTGAGGTGTCCGGCGAGGTCCGGCAGGCCGTCCAGGGCACGGGAGATGGCGTTGCGGGCGGACTGTTCGTGGGTGTTCGCCACGGCGCGGGCCGCGAGGAGGGCGGCGGCCGCGTCGTCGTCCAGCCAGCGGGCGCGCGACGGCATCCCCTCGTAGGCGAGCAGGCGGGCGTCCTCGGCGACCACCTGCCGTTCGCCGGTGCGGGACGGCAGGGTGAGGTGGAAGCGGTAGCGGACCAGCAGAAGCGTGGTGCGGGTGGTGACCGCGTCCGTGGTGACCACACCGCAGCGGCGCGCCGGGCGGGGGCCGATCGCCTTCACGTCCAGCGCCGAGTCCAGGACGTACGAGGCGATCGCGCCGATCGCCGGGTCGGTGCGGACCAGGGCGGCCTCGCCGCGGGCGATCGCTGGGGTGGTGCGGAAGGGGATCTCGCGGTTCTCCTCGACGAGCCGGTTGCCCAGGGTGGCGGCGAGCGCGTCCCGCAGGCCCGCCGGGGTGCCGCCGGCCTGGGCGGTGAAGTCACCGGTGCCCTCGCGCGGGTCGCGGATCAGTGCATCCAGGTCGCGCAAGGCCTCCAGGGCGAAGCCGCGGACCTCCTCCGCACCGCCGAGCGCGGCCCGTACGGCGGCAACCTCGCGGGCCACCTCCTCCGGGTGGATCGCGCGCTGGGCGTACTTGGAGCGGGAGGTCTTCTCCCGCTCGGCGGCCGAGGTCCACTCACGCTTGATGCGCTCGAAGGACTCCTGGTAGCCGTCCTCCATGTCGAACAGGCTCTCCTGGCTGCCCTGCCGTCCGTGCAGCAGCAGCCACTCCACCACTGCGTCGGTGACGCCGGACGCGGTCTCGTCGGGGACGGAGACGGAGATGCCCAGGTCCTTCTTGATCTGCCGGTGCTTCTTGAACAGCACCTCCAGGACCTTGCCGTCGATGCCGTTGTCCTCGCCGTACATGGTGATGACACGGACTTGGTCGCGCTTCTGGCCGTAGCGGTCGACGCGGCCCTCCCGCTGGTCGTGCCGGGTCGGGTTCCACGCCAGGTCGTAGTGGACGACCGCGTCGAAGTGGTGCTGGAGGTTGACGCCCTCGGACAGGCAGTCGGTGGCGATCAGTACGCGGCGCACGGCCGGGTCGCCGGCCTCTCCGGCCTCTGCGGCGAGCTGCTCGATGCGCTCCAGGCGCTGCTGCGGGGAGAGGGTGCCCGTCACGGCGGCGATCTCCGTCTTCTTGCCGAGCTTGCCCTCGAGCTGCTCGGCGAGATACGTGGCCGTCGGGATGTAGCGGCAGAAGACGATCGGGTGGTAGCCCTCGGCGATCAGGCCCTTCAGGTGCCGGGTGAGCGCCTTCAGCTTCGCGTCCTCGGCGGGTCCGACCAACTCCGCCGCCCGCGCGGCGAGTTCGAGCAGCCGGGCGCCCGCGTCCTCGGACTCGGCGGCGCCCGGTGCGACGTCCATGCCCTCCAGCCGGTCGTTGTCCGCGGAGTCGGCGGCCACCGAGGCACCCAGCAGGTCCGCCTCGTGCGCGGTACGGGCAACGGCGGACTCGGAGCGGGTCTTCAGCGTCTGCGCGGCGGCGGCCGGCGAGGACACCATCGAGCGCAGCAGCGCGATCACCGACCACCAGGCGATCCGGGCCTCACGCTTGCCCTGCTCCCCGGCCTCCGCGACGCGGTCCCGCGCGTAGGCGATGGCGTCGTCGAGCAGCGCCCGGTAGGCAGGCGTCAGCTTGTACGGCTCGTCCTTCGTCCAGCGGTCCGAGGGGAAGGCGGTCCGCTCGGCCAGTGAGTCGTCGGCGAGACCGTCCTCCTTGGTGAGGTAGTCGCGGACGTCGGCGCGCTTGCGTGCCACGAAGTGCTCGGCGAGCCTCGCCCGCCCCGCCGGGGATTCCAGGTCCAGGGTCGCCAGTTCGGGCCGCACCAGACCCAGCAGGTTGCGGAAGGCGGACTCCTTGCCGGAGTGCGGGGTCGCCGTCAGCAGCAGCAGATGGCGGTCGGCGTCGGCGGAGACCTTCCGCAGCAACTCGTAGCGGAGCTGGTTCGAAGCGGAGGACCCACTGCCCTGCGCGGCGTCGTCGGCGGCCACGCAGGAGTGCGCCTCGTCGACGATCACCAGGTCGGGGCAGTGCCGTACGAAGTCCTCACGGTGCCGGGTCGACTTGATGAAGTCCGTCGAGATGATCGTGAACGCGTGCTTGTCGAACAGGGACTGGCCCAGCTCCAGTCCGCGTTCCAGCCGCGACACCGTGGAGGCCAGGACCAGTTCGGCGTCGATGCCGAACTTCTCCCGCAGCTCGCCCTGCCACTGCTCGGCCAGCGACGGGGAGCACAGCACCGCCAGCCGGGAAGCCTCGCCCTGCGCAAGCAGTTCCCTGGCGATCAGCCCCGCCTCGATCGTCTTGCCGATGCCGACGTCGTCCGAGATCAGCAGCCGTACGGTGCGCTGCCGCAGCGCCATCAGCAGCGGCACCAGCTGGTAGGCCCGGGGTTCCACGGCGATCGACGCCAGGGAGCGGAACGGGCCGGCCCCCGAACGGAAGCCGATGCGCAGCGCCGTGCGCAGCAGACCGGCGGCCCGCTGGTCGCCCAGGTCGGCCGGGCTCGGCGGCGCGAACTCGGCCGGACGCACCTCCTCGAAGGAAGGGAAGACGGCCGCGATGTCGTCCTCGCTCCCACCCAGGGGGCGCAGCACCAGCATGTCGGGGGCGCTCTCGGGCAGTACCACCCATTCCCGGCCACGGGCGGCGACCAGCGAGCCGGCTGTGTACGTGAGGCTCATCAGATGTCTCAGTTCCTAGCGATCGAGAGGGGCGGGGGCGGTCAGCGCAGGTGGAAGTAGGCGGCCTGGTGGTCGGTGATGGCGTCCCAGTCCGCGTCCGTGGGGAAGCGCACGACGTCCCAGCCGGCGTCCTCCAGCCGGTAGCCGGCCTCCAGGTCGCGGGTCGCGTCGGCCGGGTGGCCGGGGACGTCGACGAACACGGCGAGGCTGGCACCGTCCAGGCGGAAGACGAGGTCGGGGCAGGCTCCCGCCTCGGGGACGAGGGACTTGACCTCGTCGGGGAGCCGGTAGCCCTTCGCCCTGAGCCAGCCGAGCAGATCGCCCCTGGTGACGAGAGCCGCCAGATCGGCCTCTAGCACGGTCGGCGAGGGTGCCGGGGTGCTCGTGGGAGTGGAGTCCACGGTGTGCGCGGCCGGGCTGTTCTGCTGCGCGGTGGTCCCGCTGTTCGCCGCCGGGGCCAGCCTGCGGAAGAGCTCGCTGCGGGACTCGCCCCGGCCCTCCCGCTCGGTGCGGGCGCCGGCCAGCCGCGCCAGCAGCGGCCGCGCACTGTGCCGGCTCAGCCTGCGATGGTGCGTCTGGTTGGCGTAGGTCAGCAGGCAGGCGTAGCAGCCGCGGGCACACTGCTCGTCGTCCGACGGTCCGCCCTCGTCCTCGCCGGTCACCGGGTCGAAGTGGCAGATCTCCATGGCGGTCCGGGCCGCCATGGAGAGGGCGTCCTTGTCGTGCTGGATCCGGCGCAGCACACCGGCGCCGCCCTCGGCCGCCTCGGTGAACAGCATGCGGCGGCGCGGGCCTTCGTCCGGCGGCAGCAGCTCCGCGGTCAGCTCGGAGTCCTCCAGCTCGAACGCCGCCTCGATGCCCCGCTCCAGCGCGTACAGGAACGACAGGGCCACCGGCTCGGGCTGCGGCTCGTCCAGGGTGACCACGAGGATGTTGCGGCGGTCCTCCACGTAGGGCAGGACACGCCGCTTGCGGCGCTTCTCGTTGCCGTCCTCGTCGACCACCGGCATGCCGGTGCCCTCGATGGCGTCCGCCGCGGCCCGGTCGTTGAGCCAGCGGCCGTCGCCGAGGTCGAGCCAGTAGCCGTCCGGCTCGCCCTCCTTGTCGCGGACCCGGCCGAGGTTGGTGATGCGGACCGTCGCCGAGTCGCCGTAGTCCAGGTCGAGGACCGGGGCGCCTTCGGTGTCGGTGACGTGGGAGGTGAGGCGCCCCTTACGGACGCCGTGGTCCTGGAACGCGTACGAGGTCTCCAGGCGGAAACCGGCCCGGCGGCGCTCCTCCTCGTCGGAGGAGATCCGCTCACGCGGGGTCGTGTACACGGTGTGCAGGTGGAGCAGGCCGGTGCGCTTGCCCGTCAGCTGCTCGTGGCACATCGTGCAGACGTCCGCGCCGACCTTGACGGCGTAGTGGTAACCGCAGCCGTCGCAGCGCCGCGCCTCCGCCGTCGCCAGGTCACCCGAAGCGTCCGGCGGCAACTGCACCCGGGTGACCTGGTAGCGGGCCCCCTCGTGGTAGATGAGCGCGCCGGGGCCGAACTCGCGGATCGCGAGGAACCGGGGGCGCTGCAGATAGTCGCCGTCGGCGTTGCGGCGGTTACCGGACCGCGGGATGTACGCGGCCAGCGGGAGCCGCGGGAAGCTGTAGCCCGGCAGGAACCCCTCGGACGCCAGATAGCGGTACGGGTTGAAGTCGCTCATCACCGACTTGCTGTCGGACGAGCGGTTCAGCAGCAGGTTCGTCTGGGTCTCCGCCTCGCGCCGGCGGGTGCGGGCCCGACCCTGCTCGCCGGGCGTCAGGGTGTGGTCGACGACCCGCTTGTTCTGCTCGTACTGGTCCATGACGGCCGCCCGGAACAGCTCCCGCCACCGGTCGAAGGACGCGTGGAACTCCTGCGGGGCCCGCTCGATCCGGTCCTCGATCCACTCGTCGTACCACCACGTGGTGGCCTCGAAGTCCGCGACGAGCGGGGCGAGTACGGTCCGGGCGGTCGCGATCGCGCGCCGGCGGGCGTCCTCGTCCAGGGACAGGTCGTGGATGTGGGGGAGGAGCGCCAGCGGCATGTGAGGATCAGGGCGGTCGCCGCCGTCGGGGTCGTAGGCGACGTCGACGACGTCCGGGATCGCCCTGCCCAGCTTCATCCCGGTCTCCGCCAGCCAGATGCCCTGGAGGTGGGAGCGGACCAGGTCCTCGTTGGCGAGGTCCAGACGCGGCGGGGCCACCTGCCCGGACACCATGTCCTGGGAGCGGCGGAAGTAGTACTGGTCGTGGCTGTTGCCCGTGGCGCAGTACGTGGTCACGAGTGCGGGCTGGCCGGAACGGCCCGCCCGGCCCGAACGCTGTGCGTAGTTCGCCGGGGTCGGCGGGACGTTGCGCATCATCACGGCGTTGAGCGAGGAGATGTCCACGCCCAGCTCCATCGTCGGCGAGCAGTACAACAGGGGCAGTTCGGCGGAGCGGAACTGGCGCTCGCGCTCCAGCCGGTCCTCGGGGGTGACCTGCGCGGTGTGCTCCCGGGCGAACAGGCCGGCCAGCTCGGCCGCCGCCGTCCGGTACAGGTCCCGGAAGAACGGGTTGACCCGCGGTCCCTCGCCGCGGTTGTACGTGCGGGCCAGCGGGTCTACCGCACCCCGCTCACCGTTCCCGGCCCGCCAGATCAGGGCGGCGGCCGACACCCGGTACCCCATGCGCTTCTGGGCCGCCCGGCGACGGTAGGCCGGGCCGGCGTGCTCAGGGGCCGCCTCCACCTCGCGCACCAGGTCCGCCTCGCGCAGCACCGTCAGCAGATCCTCGATGATGCCCTGGACGTCCTCCGGGGGAAGGTCGCGCAGTTCGGGCAGATTCCGCCGCAGATACTTGCCGAACTTGCCGCGGGCCGACAGGAACAGCGCGGAACGCTCCATACCCGGCCGTGACCCGTACGGGTAGGCGGTACCGACCGTGGGGCGGTCGCTCTCGCTCAGCACCCACGGCCCGCCGAGGCGCTCCTCGCTCGCCCGTTGCAGGGTGTCGAAGTCGTCGCGGAAGTACTGCACGTCGATGGCGAGGGCACGCCGCATGAAGTCGAGCAGCGTCCGGGCGATCTCCTCGCGCAGCGCGGGGTCCGCGTCACGGAGCGCCGCGTGGACGGACTCCCAGCGGTCCGGCTCGGCCGCGATCCAGCCCAGGTCCTCGTAATCGATCCGCAGCAGCCCCGTCTGCTCCAGGTTCGGCATCGTGATGCGCCAGCCGCGCTCCAGGTCGCGGTAGAGCCGGTACCCCACGACGTCACGGAAGGCCTTCGCCGCACGGCTCTCCATCGAGGGAGCCAGCTTGCTGTGCTTCGTGTTCGCCGCGTACTCCCGCGGCGACAGCCCCATCACGTCGGTCACGGCCTCCGCGAGGTAGTCATGGCGCAGCCCCTCCTCGCCGGCCCGGACCGCGGCCTGGTGAAGGGCGCCGCGCAACTGGGTCACCTGCGCGAAGTCGTTGAAGTGCCCGGCCTGGAGCGAGGCGTCCTGCCGGTTGTCGACGAAGGTGAGGAGCTTGCGCGCCTCCTTGCCCAGGCTCTCCTCCGGCACCGCCCGCAGGGACTTCACGATCGACGCGGAGATCAGGGAGGTCGCCGAGGAACGCCCTTCCTGGTCCAGGGTGGCGAGCTTGGCGAAGTCCCGGCCGCGGGTCTGCTCGTAGGAGACCTGGCAGTGCACGCAGAACAGGAATGGCGCCGGGACGAACGCCGCCACCAGCCCCTCGTCCGACTCGTTCCCGAAGGCGTCCACGACGACGCGCTTGGGCACCCGGGGCCGGTAGGACTTCTTGACGACGGTCACGCCCTGCGCGTCCCGTTCGAGCCACGACTCCGGCAACCGCCTATCGTCCACGGCCTTCTGCGGATCGGCGGGCCACTCGTAGTCCTCCCCGGGCATGCCCAGGTACAGGTAACCCTCGCCGTCGCGGCCCCCGGAGGCGGAGGTGTCCCGGCGCGGCTCGTACTGGAACGCTCCGCTCTCCTCGGAGCGCCAGACGGTCAGGTACTCCTGGCCGCACTCGCGGCAGAACGCCAGCGGGAACAGCGGCTTGCCGGCGCTGCCGGGCTGCTCCAGCTGGTAGGTGCGTGTAAGGGGGCGGGTGAGCGGATCCTCCAGCGTCGTGAAGACCGTGTCGCCCTTGGAGAGGAACTGGTGCAGCCGGAAGGCGAACAGCGGCCGTTCCGTCACCGGGTGCTTCGCCTGCGCACCCGCCTCCAGGGTGGTGCGGATCGCCTCGCGCACGCTCTCCTCGGCCACACCCGAGTCGGCGGCCAGCTCGGTGGCCGCGTCCTCAAGGGTGCCCGGAGCGCAGCGGCGGTACCTCCCCGTCTCCTCCTCGCGCTCCAGCCCGAACCGGGACTCCACCCAGCGGGCCAGCGTGTCCTTCGTCAACGCCTCATACGAGAGGGGGGCCGCCGGCACCCGCAGCCGCTCGGCGGGCACGGTCACCGGGGCCTCCTCGGTCGCCCGCACGAGGGTCTCGCCGATGATCCGCTTCGGCAGGACCGTCGTACCGAACAGCCGGCCGGCGACCTTGGCCACCTCGCGCCGCTGGTCCTCCCAGGAACCCTCGGTGGACATGGTCGCCGAGGTGCCGATGCACTGCAGGGTCGCCGAGGCCCGGCAGGCCTCACGGACCCGGCGGATCAGAAACGCCACGTCCGCGCCCTGCCTGCCGCGGTAGGTGTGCAACTCGTCGAAGACGAGGAACTGTAGCCCCTCGGCCATGCGGATCAGGCTGGACCTGTCGTCCGGCCGGGTCAGCATCAGCTCCAGCATCACGTAGTTCGTCAGCAGGATGTCCGGAGGGTTCCTGCGCAACTCCCGACGCTGTTCGTCGGACTCCTGGCCCGTGTAACGGGCGAAGGTGACCGGCTCGCCCCCCGCCCCGAAACCATGGCGCAGATACTTCTCCAGCTCCCCGAGCTGCGAGTTGGCCAGAGCGTTCATCGGGTAGACCACGATCGCGCGGACCCGCCCGCCCCCGTCGGGACCGGCTGCCTGACGTTCCTTCAGAACGCGGTCCACGATCGGGACGATGTACGCCAGGGACTTGCCGGAACCGGTGCCGGTGGTCAGGACGTAGGAGTCGCCCGCCTGCGCGGCCTCGATCGCCTGCCGCTGATGGAGGTGGAAGGTCAGCGGACGGCCGTCCGGGCGCCGCGAGTTCTCCTTCTTGCCCGCCTGGAAGATCTCCGCACACCTGGGGTGCAGCACGCCGTCCCGCACGAGGTCGGTGACCTGGCCGCCGTCGGCGAAGAAGGGATTCAGTGACAGCCACGGGTCGGGCCACTGCGACTTCGCCGCCAGGTCGTCGGCGACGAAGCCGTCGATCCGGGCGTCCCGGATCACCGTCGCACTTCTGGTGAAGTCCTCGTACTCGCTGATCAGATCGGCATGGATACCGAAGACGTCCATCGTCTCGGGCAGACGCGGCTCCCTGCGCGGCACGGGGGCCGGCGCGGCAGGGGCGCGCTCGGGGAGCAGGGAACGCAGGCGCACCACTGGGTCCATCACCCGCCAGTGCGGTGCCAGCAGGGCGGCGGTGTCGTCCAGCGCGAGCGCGAGCGGGACCAAGGCGTCGTGGACCTGGGCGGCGTTCTCGGGCCGCAGGTCGGCGTCCTTCTCCAGGAGACGGTCGACGAGCCGGACCAGTTCGGCGGGCAGGTCCGGGCGCACCAGGGCCAGCTGCGGCGGCAGCTCGTGCTGGTGCTGCTCGGAGAGCTCGAAGGGCGTCCTGGCGGAGAACGGCGGCCGCCCGATCAGCAGTTCGTACAGGATGCAGCCGAGCGCGTAGAGGTCGGCGAGGGCGGAGACGGGTTCGGCCCGGAACTGCTCAGGGGCCATGTAGCGGGCCGTGCCGACGCTGACGCCCGTGCTGGTCAGTCGCGTCTGGTCGGGATCGTCGACGATCGATCCCATGCCGAAGTCGAGGACCTTGACGGTGCCGTCGCGGGACAGCATCACATTGGCCGGCTTCAGATCGCGGTGGACGACCCCGGCCGTGTGCGCGGCGGCGAGACCGGCGGCGATCTGCGCCCCGACGGCGGCGACCCAGGAGACCGGGAGCTGGGGCTCCTCGTCGATGAGGTCCGCGAGCGGATGGCCGTCCAGCAGTTCCATGGCCAGGTAGGGCAGACCGCTGCCGCCCGGCGTCCCATCCACGCCGCCGTCGATCAGCAGGGTGAGGTTCGGGTGGCCCTGGGAGAGCATGCGCATGATCCGCACTTCGCGGCGGAAACGGTCGATCTCCTTGCCGGACCCCGAGGCGTCGACGGCGACTCCGGTCCGGCCGCGCAGCACGGTCTTGACCGCGACCTCGCGGTGTGGGGAGTCCGCGGCGGCCCGGAGGTCCTCGGCCCGGTGCACCTCGCCCATGTTCCCGCGCCCTATGATCCCCGTGATCCGGAACCGTCCGTCAACCGTTTCCAGGCCCACTTGCCCTCCCCGTTTCACCCGTCACGTGCAAGATGGGTACATCTTGCAGGGAGCGTACACCTTCGTCTCTCAAGGAGAATGGCGAATGCGTGTTTACGTTGTCAACGTGTTGCAGCTCCTGTGAACCCTTGAGTGGTCAAGGGCATCGCATGTCTGGTTCGCGGCAGAGCCGTCCGCTCGGCGTTCAAAGATCGCTGACTTGGTTGATTGACCTGCTGCCGAGATGCTGTTGGCACCGTGTGAGGCCCTGGACCCGGCCCCTGCGGCGACGCCGGAGGATGATGCGATGGCGGTGGCTCGGCATGGGTTGCCGCGGGAGCTCTCGAACAGGTCCCCGCTGGTGCTGTTCAGCTGACCGAGCGCTCCCTGAACTGGTCGAACTCGCAGAAACGCCAGGTGATCGGAGGCTCTCCGAGATCGCGCGTACGGGTCGGGCCATGGTGTGTTCCCCTGGGTGATCGCCGTCGACGAAGATCACCGCAAGGTACGTCATCGATGAGTCGAGGGCGGCGTCCCGCCCGATTCGGTGGAGCGCACAGTTCCCGGGCCACTCCCTGGTGGGGACGGACGAAATCCTGGGTTTCCGCAGGTCATATGCTCCCTGGCAATCGAGCAGGGGAGGGAAACCGTGCGGGAGTCTGCCGGGTCGGAGCAGGGCGATATCGGTGTGTGGCTGCGTGAGAGGCTGCCGGGGCTGATCGCCGAGTGCCAGGTGCCGGGGGCCGCCGTGGCCGTGCAGGCCGGGGGCCGGTACGTGGAGGCGGCGGCCGGGGTGCTCAGTACGGGCACGGGGGTCCGGGCCACGGTGGACTCGCTGTTCCAGATCGGGTCGATCACGAAGGTGGTGACCGCGACGCTGGTCATGCAGCTGGTCGAGGAGGGGCTGCTGGACCTGGACCTCCCTGTGGTGGACGTGCTGCCGGAGTTCCGGATCGCCGACGCGGAGGCGGGCCGCCGGGTCACGCCGCGTCAGCTGCTCAGCCACACCGCCGGGTTCGAGGGCGACATCTTCACCGACACCGGGAAGGGCGACGACTGCCTGGAGCGGTACGTGAGAGTGCTGCGGGACGTGCCGCAGCTCTTCGCGCCGGGCGAGATTTTCTCGTACAACAACGCCGGGTACTGCCTGCTCGGCCGGATCGTGGAAGTCCTGCGGAAGCAGCCGTTCGACGTGTGTGCCCGCCGGTACGTGTTCGGGCCGCTGGGGATGAGCCACACCGCGAGCGATCCGTACGAGGCGATCGTGCACCGCACAGCCGTCGGGCACGTGGGGGAGCCGTTGGAGCCGACGCCGGTGTGGGCGCTGGCCCGTTCGAACGCGCCGGCCGGGTCGATGCTGGCGATGCGCGCCCGCGACCTGCTGGCCTTCGCAGGGATGCATCTTGCCGTGGGCGCGGGACCGGACGGCGGACGTCTGCTGCGTCCCGAAACCGTCCGGGTCATGCAGCAGCCGCACGTCACGCAGCCCGACATCGAGCAGGGCGCGGCCTGGGGGCTGGGCTGGGAGCTCTTCGACCTGTCGGGGCCCACCGTCGTCGGGCACGACGGGAACACCATCGGCCAGTCGGCGTTCCTGCGCCTGGTACCGGAGCGGGACATCGCGGTGGCGGTGCTCACCAACGGCGGCCTGTCGCGGCGGCTCCACGCGCGGATCACCGAGCGGGTCCTGGGGGACCTGGCCGGCATCACGCCGCCCGCGCCGTCGGTCCCGGACCGGGACGCGCCCGTTCCGCACGCGTCCCGGTACACCGGCACCTATACGTCGAGCACCGCGCGGACCACGGTGAGCCAGGACGCGGCGGGACGGTTGTGGCTGGAGCGTCAGCCGCTGGGCGTCGCCGCGGACCTGGACGAACCGTCCTACCGCACGGAACTCGTCGGCCTGCGCGGCGACACCGTGATCCCGGTGGAACCGGAGCGCGGCAGCCACGAGCCGCTCGCCTTCCTCGGCGACGACGGCCACGGGCGCGCGTTGTACCTGCACAACGGCCGCGCCGAGCGGAGGACGCCGTGACGGACGACCTGCACCGGCGCGCCGTCGTCGCCGACCTGCACAACGACCTGCTGTGCGCCGTGGCCGCCCGGCCCGTGGACCGCTGGGCGGCGTTCTTCCGGGAGCGCTGGCTGCCGCAGCTGCGCGCCGGGGGAGTGGACCTGCAGGCGCTGCCCGTGTTCGTCGAGGACGCGTACCGGCCCGAGGGGGCGCTGCGGCGCACGCTGCGGATGATCGAGGCGGGCCACCGGCTGGCGGAGGGCAACCCCGACGCCGTCGCGCTGTGCCTGGACGGTGCGCAGATCGACCAGGCCCTGGCGCAGGACCGGATCGCCCTCGTCCTTGCGCTGGAGAGCGCGCCCGGCGTCGGCGAGGACGTGGAACTCCTGGAGACGCTGTTCCGGCTCGGGGTGCGGATCGCCTCCCTGGCGCACTTCGGGCGCACCGCCCTGGCCGACGGCAGCGGCGAGGACGCGACGGGCGGACGGCTGACCCGGGCCGGCATCGAGGCGCTGTCCGAGATGGAACGTCTCGGCATGCTCTTCGACATCAGCCATCTCGGCGCGGCCGGCGTCGAACACGTCCTGGAGCTGGCGTCACGGCCGGTGGTCGCGACGCATTCCAGCGCGCGGGCCCTGTTCGACCACCACCGGAACCTGACGGACGAGCAGATCCGGGGCGTGGCCGCGGGCGGCGGAGTCGTGTGCGTGAACTTCTTCGCGCCGTATTTGCACGCGAGCGACTACCGCGTGGACCGGCTGGTCGACCACATCGAGCACATCGCCTCGGTGGCCGGAATCGCCCACGTCGGCCTCGGACCCGACTTCGTCAAGGAAGTACTCGCCGACACCACCCCGCCGTGCTGCGCCCTCGACTTCGTCCAGGGCGTGCCGGCCGACGCCTACCTGCCCGGACTCGAAGGGCCGGCCGGGCTCCCCCTGGTCACCGAGGCGCTGCAGCGGCGCGGCTGGGCCGAGCAGGACATCGTCGCGGTGCTCGGCGAGAACGTACGGCGTCTGCTGCGGGCGGAACTGGGCCGTCCGGCTTGACCGGTAGCCCTTCGTGCGATCGGACCGGCGCACGCCTCCAGGTTCAGTGAAGCCGACGAACGACGCCTGGAACAGGAGTCTCAAAATCGTCGGGTGGTCGAGGAAGAGGAAAGGGAGGTACCCCGTGCGCCCGAGCGACGGTGCGGAGAGCGCGCGTGAGTCCGCGGACAGCGGCCGCGTGCTGACGATCAGCGATTTGTCGGTGGAGATCCGGCGCGGCGACCGGGCCGTCCGGCCGGTGTCCGGCGTGACGCTCTCCCTCGACCGGGGCGAGACCCTCGGCATCGTCGGGGAGACCGGTTCGGGCAAGTCGATGACCGGCCTGGCGGTGATGGGGATGCTGCCGTCCGGCGGCCGGGTGACCGGCGGATCCGTCGACTTCGAAGGGACTGAACTGGTCGGGCTGCCGGCCGCCCGGTACCGGCAGTTGCGCGGCGACGACATCGCGATGGTGTTCCAGGACTCGTTGACGGCACTGAACCCCACCCGCAGCATCGGCGAGCAGATCGCCGAACCCCTGCGGTGGCACCGCGGCACGTCCCGGCGGGCCGCACGGGAACGGGCCGCGGAGATGCTGGGCCTGGTCGGGATACCGAGGCCGGTGGAGCGGCTCGACGACTATCCGCACCAGCTCTCCGGCGGCATGCGGCAGCGCGTGATGATCGCGATGGCCCTGGTGTGCGAGCCGAAGGTGGTCATCGCGGACGAGCCGACCACCGCGCTCGATGTCTCCGTCCAGGCGGAGATCCTCGACCTCCTGGACGAGCTGCGCTCGCGGCTCGGCATGGCGATGATCCTCATCACCCACGACATGGGCGTGATCGCCCGGCACGCCGACCGGGTGGGCGTGATGTACGGCGGGAGCCTGGCCGAGACCGGCCCCACCCCCGAGCTGTTCCGGCACACCCGGCACCGCTACACCCACGCGCTGCTGTCCTCGATCCCGTCACTCACCCAGGACCGGAACGAGCGCCTCTCCAGCATTCCCGGGGCCCCACCGGACCTGGCCGCACCCATCCCGGGCTGCGCCTTCGCTCCGCGCTGTGCGGCGGCCACCGAGCGCTGCCGCGAGGAGCGGCCGCCGCTCACCGCGGCGGAGAACGGGCACACTCACGCCTGCTGGCACCCGGTCGAGGAGGGGCAGGAGCGGCCTCGCGTCGCCGCTGCCGCCGTGTCAGTCCGGACACCCGCGGCCGTGCCCGCGCCGGAGCCCCGGCTCCGGGTCGTCGACCTCCGCCTGGAGTACCCGCTGGGACGCCAGGGCCTCCTGGGGCGCCGCCGCACCGTCAAGGCGGTCTCCGGCGTGAGCTTCGACGTGGCGCCAGGCGAGACGTTCGGCTTGGTCGGGGAGTCGGGCTGCGGGAAGTCCTCGCTCGGCCGGATGCTGGTGGCGCTCGCCCGGCCCACCGCGGGCGAGGTGGTCTTCGACGGTGCGCCGGTGACCCGGATGAGCACCCGCGAACTGGCGCCGCAGCGCGCCAAGTTGCAGATGATGTTCCAGGACTCGAACGCCTCCCTCGACCCCCGGATGCGCATCGGCACCATCCTGCGCGAGCCCCTGGCGATCCAGGGCGTCGGCAGCCGTGCCGCGCGCACCGCCCGGACCCGTGAACTCCTCGGTGACGTGGGCCTGCCCGCGAGTGTCCTGGAGCGCTACCCGCACGAACTGTCCGGCGGACAGCGCCAGCGGGTGGGCCTGGCCCGCGCGCTGGCCCTGGACCCCACGGTCCTGGTCGCGGACGAGCCGGTCAGCGCCCTCGACGTGTCCGTCCGCTCCCAGGTGCTCAACCTGATGCGCGGAGTCCAGCGCGAACGCGCCCTGAGCAGCGTGGTGATCTCCCACGACCTGGCCGTGGTGCGCTACCTGGCCGACCGGGTGGGCGTGATGTACCTCGGCAAGCTGGTCGAGACCGGCACCGCCGACGAGGTGTACGGAGCCCCGGCACACCCCTACACCGCCGGCTTGCTCGCGGCCGTCCTCGAGGCCGACCCCGCCGCCCCGAAGCCGTCGGCCGGCACCCGGGTCCGCGGTGAACTGCCCAGTCCCGTCGACCCGCCCAGCGGCTGCCGTTTCCGCACCCGGTGCGCACGGGCCACCGAGCTGTGCGCTGCGACGGAACCCGAACCGGCGTCCCTCGGCGGTACCCACCAGGTCGCCTGCCACCACCCCCTGTGGGAGCCGGAGGAGACCGCCGCAGCACTCCGAGGCACCCGGCCGGCGACCCATCGGCGAGGAGAGGAACACGCATGACCTGGTACATCGTCCGGCGGCTGGCGATATCCGCCGTCGTTCTGCTGGGGATCTCCGCGATCGTCTTCTTCCTGCTGCACGTGGTCTCCGAGGACCCGGGCCGCGTGGTCCTCGGGCAGCGGGCCTCGCCCGAGGCCGTCGCCGACTTCAACCGTGAGCACGGATTCGACCGTCCGGTCGTCGTCCAGTACCTCAGCTATCTGGACCAGCTCGCCCACGGCGACCTCGGCAGGTCGTACAAGCTGAACGAGAACGTGGCAACGGTCCTCGGGCAGCACGCGGCCCGCAGCGCGATGCTCTCGCTCGCCGGGCTGCTGCTCGCCCTGCTGATCGCCGTTCCGCTCGGGATCCTGCAGGCGGTCCGCAAGGGCAGGGTCGTCGACCGCGCCACCACGGCCGTCTCCTACGTGCTGTACGCGACGCCGTCGTTCCTACTGGGGCTCGTCCTGATCGCAGTGTTCAGCCAGACCCTGCCGCTGTTCCCCGCTGAGGCGTCGTCGTCGCACTCGGCGTGGGTGGTGTTCACCGACCCGAGGGCGATGGCCCTGCCGGTGATCACGCTCGCCGTCACCAGTGTTGCGATCTTCTCGCAGTACCAGCGCTCCTCGGCGCTCGAACAGCTCGGGCAGGACTACATCCGGGTCGCGCGGGCCAAGGGGCTCCCGGAGCGCCTCGTGCTCCGGCGGCACCTGCTGCGCAACGCCTGCCTGCCGCTGATCACCCTGGTCGGCACGCTCGTTCCGAGCCTGCTCGCCGGGAACCTGATCGTCGAATCGCTCTTCAACTACCCGGGTCTCGGGCTGCTGTTCCTCAACAGCCTCCAGCAGGAGGACTACCCGGTGCTCCTCGCCTACACCTTGATCGGCGGCGTCCTCACCGTGGCCGGCAGCTTCGGCGCCGACCTCGCGGTGGCCGCAGCCGACCGCCGAATCGAGCTGGAGAAATGACCTCAACCCACGCTCCTGCCCTGACCGGTTCGGGGAAACGGTTCGGCGTGCAGCGCGCCCTCCGCACCGTGCGCCACCACCCTCTCGGACTCGCGGGCGGACTGCTCCTCGTCCTCGTCGTCGCCTTCTGCCTCCTCGGCCCCCTGTTCTACCGCACCGACCAGACCGACGTGGACCTGGTCAACGCCGCTCTGCCGCCCAGCGCCGCGCATCCCCTCGGCACCGACCTCAAGGGCTTCGACGTGCTCGGCCGGCTGATGGCGGGCGGCCGGGTGTCCCTGCAGATCGGGCTGCTCTCGGCCGTGTTCGCCACCGTCATCGGGACGGTCTACGGTGCCGTCGCCGGACTCGCCGGCGGTGTCGTCGACGGGTTCCTGATGCGGGTGGTCGACACCCTCCTCTCGATTCCCTTCCTCTTCTTCGTGCTGATCCTCTCGGCGCGGTTCCACGCGAACGCCGTCTCGCTGAGCCTGGTCATCGGCGCCTTCTCCTGGCTGGTTTCGGCCCGCCTGGTACGCGGCGAGGTCCTGACCCTGCGGGTGCGGGAGTTCGTCCTGGCAGCGCGAGTGATGGGCTCCTCCCGCCGCCGGCTCCTGTTCACCCACCTCGTCCCCAACGCGCTCAGCGTGATCGTCGTCGTGATCACCTTCCAGGTCGCCGACGCGATCCTGGTCGTCGCCGCCCTCGGCTTCCTGGGCTTCGGCCTGACGTACCCGACCGCCGACTGGGGCAGCCAGCTCGCCGACGGCGCGACGTACCTCTCGGCCGGCTACTGGTGGCTGGTCTACCCCGTGGGCCTGTGCATCGTCCTCACCGTCCTCGGGCTCAACCTCCTGGCCGACGCGCTGCGCGACGCCCTCGGCCGCCGTGCCGACTGAACCACCCCGTCCACTCTTCGCAGGGAGCCCCTCATGACACATCTGCCCGGCACGGCGCGGGGACGTCGCCTCGCGGTGCTCGTCGCCGTCCTCGCCCTTGTCGCCACGGCCTGCGGCGGCGGCGACCTGGCGAAGGCCCTCCGGGGCGGCTACCAGACCCTGCCCAGGGAATCCGGCGGCCCCAAGGACGGCGGCACCGTCACCGTCGCGCTGACCCCGGGCCTCACCCCGAACTACATCTATCCGTATCCGCCGGCCTCCGCCAACGGCACCGTCATCGCGAAGGGGGTCCTCTGGCGCTCCCTCTACCGCCCCAGCGGCGAGGGCGACCAGGTGATGGACGCCTCGCTGAGCCTGGCCGAGCCGCCGCGGTACAGCGACGACCGCCGGACGGCGACCATCGAGATGAAGAACTACGAGTGGTCCAACGGCCGGCCGGTCACCGCCGACGACGTCGTCTTCTCGCTGGCCCTGCTCAAGGCGGCGATCAAGGAGAGCCCGGCCAACTGGAGCTTCTACACCCCCGGCCAGTTCCCCGACGGTGTGACGATGAAGGCGACCTCGTCCCACCGGCTCACGCTGACGACGGAGACGGCCTACAACCCGTCCTATCTGATGTCCATGCTGACCCTGCTGTACGTGATGCCCGCCAAGGAGTGGAGCATCGCCCGCACCGGAGGACCGCACCTGGACTACACGCGGCCGAAGAACGCCGCGGCCGTCTACCGCTACCTCACCAAGCAGTCGGAGACCCCGGCCACCTTCGCCGGGAACCCGCTGTGGCAGATCGTCAACGGCCCGTACCGGCTCAAGAGCTTCGACCCCACCACCGGCTCGTACTCCCTGGTCCCCAACCGGAACTACAGCGGCCCCGGTGACGCGCGCCTGGACCGGGTCGACTTCAAGTCGTTCACCTCCGCCTCGGCCGTCCTCAACCAGTTCAAGGCCGGCAACCTGACCGTGGGGACGCTGGACTCCAGCTTCATCATGCAGATCGGCGCGCTGAAGAAGCAGGGCTACCACGTGTACGGCGCCGCGGCCCCCGCCCGCTTCGACCCGCTGACCCTCAACTTCGAGGACACCACCGGCAACTTCGACAAGGTGATCGCGCAGCGGTACGTGCGACAGGCCCTGCAGCACCTCATCGACCAGGACGGCTACGTCCGCAGCCGCGGCGTGTACAGCGGGGCTGCCTCCGTCAACTACAGCCCCGCGGGCAGCGACTCCCCCTACCCGCCGGCCTTCGGGAACAAGGCGCCCTACCCGTACGACCCGGCCGCCGCGAAGAAGCTGCTCACCGGCCACGGCTGGAAGGTGGCACCGGGCGGCACCACCACCTGCGTCCGCCCGGGGACCGGTGCGGATGAGTGCGGGGCCGGAATCCCGCGCGGGCAGGCGATCGACTTCACGCTGGCCTCCGCGAGCACCCCGGCCTACGTGGGCGCCCGGGACACCGCGTTCGCCTCGGAGGCGAAGAAGCTCGGCATCAGGATCACGCTGGACACCAAGTCGCTCAACTACCTGTACAGCAACTACGGCAACTCCTTCGCGCCCGCCAACAAGGACAAGTGGGCCGCGCAGGACTACGGGCCGCTGTACCTGGCGGCCGGCTATCCGAGCAGCAACACCGTGTTCAACACCGGAGGCAGCTTCAACCTCGGCGGATACCGGGACGCCGAGGCGGACAAGTTGATCAACGCGTCGACCTTCGGAGCGGACTCCGGCGCCCTGGCGGACGAGGTGACCTACCTCGGCAAGGACCTCCCCGTGCTCTACTTCCCCACCCCGCACACGCTCGTGGTGTGGAAGGACTCCCTCTCCGGGCCGCCGGCGTCGTTCCAGTCGCTGCTGACCTTCCTGTACACGCCGGAACTCTGGTACTTCCACCGCTGACGAAGGGGACTGGTCGTCATGAACACGCACAGCGAAGCGCCGAGCAGGCCGCTCGGCAAGGCGGTGAGTCCGTCCGACGTGGCACGGCTGCGTGAAATCGTCGGTGACGCACGGGTGGTGGCGCTCGGCGAGGGCGGTCACAACATCACCGAGTTCTACGGGCTCAGGGACCGGTTGTTCCGGTACCTGGTGCGGGAGTGCGGGTTCACCGGGCTCGTCCTGGAGTCCGGATTCGCGGAGGGGCTCGGCGTCGACGCCTGGGTGCACGGCGGACCGGGGCGCGTGCAGGACGTCAGCAGGACGGGCATCACCTACCGCTTCGGGGAGTGCGAGCCGATGCGGCGCCAGCTGCGCTGGATGCGGCGGCACAACACCACCGGGGAGGGGACGGTCTCCTTCTACGGGATGGACCTGCCGGGATCGTCCACCTCACCGCTGTCCGCGGTCCGTGCCTGCCTCGACCGGCTGCCCGCACAGCCCGGGGACGCGGCGCTGCTGGCTCTGAGCGACCTGGGGGAGCGGTCGCGGGCGGCGGTCCGGTACGCGGCGATGGACTCCGCGGAACGAGGCCGGCTGCTCGACGGCCTGCAGCGGCTGGCGCACCGTGCCCGGCTGCACGGCTCCGGCGTCCTCGCGCAGTGCGGGGCCTCGCTGGAAGCCTTCGCGGCCGAGCTGGCCGGGTCGACCCCTCCCGAACTTCCTTATCCACGCGAGGAGTTCATGGCTCGGAGTGTGCGCTGGGTCCTGGAGCGCGAAGCGCGTGTCGTGGTGAGCGCCCACAACTCCCATGTGCGCCGCACACCGTTCCACGGCCGCCCCACCCTGGGCAGCCTCCTCTCACCCCCGCTGGGAGCGGACCTCGTCGTGGTCGGCATGACGTACGGATCCGGGCCGGAGGTCCGGTTCACCCAGCGTTCCCCGCGCCCCTTCGACTGCGACGTCACACTCGGCCGGCGGGTCCTCGTCCCTGCGAGTGTCGAGTCCCGCCTGGAACACCTGGCGCCCCGGGCGGCCCTCCTCGCCCCGTGCGACGCGCCCCCCGGGTTCTTCGACGGCGTGCAGGGCACCCTCGCCGGCGGCGGGCTCGATCCGGTGGACGACTTCCCGGCCACCTACGACGCGCTGCTCCACTTCCGGCGGGTGAGCCGGACCCCCGGCGCGTTCGAGAGAACCCGCGCCGAATTCGCGGACGCCCGTTCCGCGCAGCACGAGGAGACATCCCGGTGAACAGCAGCAGCCCGCTCCGGCCCGCACGGACCGTCGACGCCTTCGAGGAGGTCGCGGGGCTCCGGGTGCCCGACCCCTACCGATGGCTGGAGGGGGAGACGGACGAGGTGCGGCGATGGCAGCGGGCACAGGCCCGGCTCGCCACGTCGACCGCCTACCGGAACCAGGACCCGGCCGCCGTGCACAAGCTGATCGAGACCTACGACGCGGGCGCCCGGCCCCTGCTGCCACGCCACGCGTCGGGCCGCTGGTTCCGTGCGGAGGGGACCACCCTCGTCGTGGCCGGGGAACCGTACGGCCCGGGCCGTACGGTCGTCGACCTCGCCGCGTTCGGGCCCGCTGTGCTGTCGTGGTTCGCGCCCTCCCCGGACGGCCGGGTGCTCGCGCTCGGCGTCTGCACCGACGGCAGCGAGCACAACACCGTGCGGCTCGTCGAGTCGGACTCGGGGCGCCTGCTCGACGGCGCGCCGCCGCAGGTCCTGCACAGCGCGTGGGCCGGCGGGGTCTCCTGGCTGCCGGACAGCAGCGGCTTCTACTTCTTCGCCCTGACCGGCGCTCCGCAGGAGTTCCGGCAGGCCGTGTACCTGCACCGGCTCGCCACGACAGACCGCGCGGCCGCGACGGTGGTGGAGCCGGTACCGGTGGGCGCGGGCTCCCGTGAGTACACCCTCGTGCAGCTCTCCGCCGACGGCCGCTGGGCCGTCGCCAGCCACCGGGTGGGCAGCCCCGTCCCGGTCGCCGTGCGCGACCTGACCCGTCCCGGCGCCCCGTGGCGGCCCTTCCTCACCGACTGCGCCGGAACCGTCGCCGGCCACATCGTCGGCGACCGCTACATCGCGGTCACCGACGTGGACGCACCGCGCGGACGGGTCGTCGCCCTCAACCTCGACGCCATCGATCCCCACGACCCGTCCACCTGGACGGAGTTGGTGCCCGAGGGCGAGACGGTGCTGCGGTCGCTGACCCCGGTCGGCGAACACCTCTACCTCAGCGAGTTCGACCGGACCCACGCCCGGGTGCGCGTCATCGATCACGACGGTGTCGTCACCGGAGAGGTGCCGTTGCCGGGGAAGGGCGCGCTGTCCGCCCCGTTCTTCGCCCTGACCGGGCTGGCCGTGGGCCCGCCGACGGACGACTTCGTGTTCGCGTTCTCCACCCTGACCAGCTCCTGGGGCGTCTACCGGCACCGGCCGGGGGAGTCCGGCGTCGAGACGCTGTTCGCACCCGCGGTCACCCTCGTCGCCGAGGTCACGTACGAGCATGCCGTCGCCGCCGACGGCACGGAGATCCCGTACCACGTGGTGCGTCCGGCGGGCAGCCGTCCGGACGGGCCCGCGCCGACCCTGATCTCCGCGTACGGGGCGGCCAACGTGCCGCTGCTGCCGCAGTACCAGCCGGAGATGGCCGCGTTCGTCGCGGCGGGCGGCGTCCTCGTCCAGGCGCACCTGCGCGGCGGCGGCGAGTTCGGCCGGGACTGGCACCTGGCCGCGCACCGGGAACACAAGCAGGTGCGCGACCAGGACCTGGTCGCGGTGGCGGAGCACCTGATCGGCTCCGGGCTCACCGCGCCCGGCCGGCTCGCCCTGTCCGGCGGCTCGGACGGCGGCCTCATGTGCGGGATCGCCGTCACCAGGCGGCCCGACCTGTGGTGCGCCGTGCTGCCGCTGGCCCCCCTCCTCGACCTCCTCGGCGGCATCCGCGACCCCTATCTGAACTTCGTGATCCGCAAAGCGTGGGCCGATCCCGACGACCCCGGCGACATCCGGCGCCTGCTGGGCCTCTCGCCCTACCACCTGATCGAACCCGGCGACTTCCCCGCCGTCTACGTCCAGGCCGGGGCGGCCGATCCGCGGTGCGCGCCGTGGCACGCGCGCAAGTTCACGGCACGGCTGCAGGCGGCGCAGCGGGGGGACGCGCCGATCGTGCTGCACGTCTTCGACCGGGCGGGACACGGCGCGGCCACCTCGACCGAGGTCGCCGTCGCGCAGGACGCCGAATGGCTGGCCTTCCTGATCGGAGTCCTCGGCCTGGACGGAGTGCCGTCCGCCGGCCGGACGGCAGGGGTGCTGGGCGGTTCCTGATCCGGTTCTCCGGTGTGGACGGAGCGCCGTCCGCCGGGCCGTGGGCTGGGCCGCTCAGCGGTATCTGATCCGGTTCCCCGGCTTGGACGGAACGCCGCTCGCCGGGCCGTGGGCCGGGTCGCTCAGCGGGTCCTGATCCGGTTCCCCGGTCCGGACGGAGGCCCGGCGGGCGGGCCCGCTCAGCGGCCCGGATCGTCTCTGAGCGCCATCAGGTGCAGCTGGAGCATGGCCGACAGGCGCGCGGAGCGGTCGTTGAGGTCGATCCGGCCCACCTCAGCCGCCCGTCGCAGGCGGTAGCGGAACGTGTTGGGGTGGACGAACATCGCGGCGGCCGCCGTCGCGACGTCGCCGAACGCATCGAGCCACTGCCGCAGCGTCTCCAGGAGGTTCGTCTCGTGCGTCGCGTCGTAGGCGATGACGCGGGCGACGGCCCCGCTCGGCAGATCACCCCGCGGGACGAGGTCGGCGAGTTCGCAGAGCAGCGCCTCGACATGGACGTCGTCCAGGCGGGCGACCTGCCGCGCCGGGCTGCCCGAGCGGAGCACCCGCAGGGCCCGCTCGGCGCCGGTCCGCGAGCGGGCGAGCGCCGACGCGTCGTCCGCGTAGGGGCCCACGCCGATCAGCGGGCGCAGCTGTGAGCCCACCCGGGCCAGGAACTCGGTGGCGATCCTGGCTGCCCGCTCCTCGGCCTCGTGCCGGTCCTGCGACAGCTGCGGCAGGACGCCGTAGGCGATGTCGCCGATCAGCGCCGCGGTGGCGCGCGGATGGACCGCGGCCAGGTGCATGTCGAAGGCGTCGGCGAGGCGCTTGCGTTCGGTGGCCGTGCGGGCGGGCAGCCGGTGCTCGCTCGCGGAGTCCACGACGGTGAGCGCGAGCACCACGGACGGCTCGTCCTTCAGACCGAGCCGGCGGATCGCCTCCAGGGTGCCCGGGCCGCTCTCCAGCGCGGTGGCGAGCAGCTCCGCCCGTTTGCGCCGCTCCATGTCGGCGTCGGCGCGCTGCCACACCATGTGCATCGCCACCAGCTTCGACGCCTCGTAGAGCGCTTCGCTGCGGTCCTCGCTCAACGGCTCGGACACCACCACCCAGATCGTGCCGAGGATCTCGTCCCCGGCCCGCACCGCGATCGCCGCACGCGGCAGCTCACGCGGCTGGTCCGTGCCCTCCGGCTCGGGCAGTTCGGCGACGTGCACCGGACGGTCGCTGCGGTAGATCGTCTGGAACACGCCGCGCTCCTTGAGGATGCGGGTGTAGTGCTCGGGGACCTGACGGCCCAGGATCGTCTGGACCCGCGAGTGGTCCACGTCCTCCTGACGGCTGGAGAACGCGAGCAGCCGTGAGTTGCGGTCCTCGATGGTGACGGGGGCGTCGAGCAGCGCCGCGATGGCGTTGGCGACGGCGAACAGGTCACCGGACTCGATCCGGCCCGCCGCCGGGCCCTCGGGGCCGTCGCTGGTGAGGGTGCGCAGCATCCCCGCCAGGTGGGTCCAGGAAGCGCCGCGCGTGAAGGCGAGCAGCACCACGCCCGACGACGCGACGGCCTTCGCCAGCACGTCGTCGGCGACGACGGGCGCGCGCACCACGAGGGCCACGGCGCCGCGCTCGCCGAGCTGGGTGAGGACGCGGGCGATGTCGTCCGGCTCGCGCAGGGCGACGCCGAGGACCAGGGCCCGGTCCGGGAGTTCGGGTTCGTCGAGCGGGTCGTGGATGACGACCCCGCCGATGTCACCGGCGCGTTCGGCGTCGCCGCAGACGACGTCGAGCAGGGTGGAGCCGAGCTCCTCGAGCACCCGTCCGAGGCCGGCCCGGGGGAGTCTGGTCACAGGGATGAGCACAGCGCAGAACGTAGCGCGGGGCTGTGTGGCCCGAGTTCGTCGTACATGACGAAAGGATGCCACCCGGTCCGTCCGGCAGGACGGACCGGGTGGCACTTCGCCGGCTCAGGAGGCCGGCAGCGGCAGCCAGGTCGTCGAGGTGGTCACCTCGGCCAGGACCTCGGGGAGCGGGGAGACGCCGAGGCCCGGGCCGGTCGGCACCGTGAGACGGCCGTCCGAAAGGTGGAACGGTTCTGTGAGGTCGGTGCGGTAGTAGCGGTCGGAGGCCGAGGTATCGCCGGGCAGGGCGAAGCCGGGCAGCGAGGCGAGCGCCACGTTCGCGGCGCGGCCGAGGCCGGTCTCCAGCATGCCGCCGCACCAGACGGGCACGTCGTGCGCCGCGCACACGTCGTGGATCCGGCGGGCCTCCAGGTAGCCGCCCACCCGGCCCGGCTTGATGTTGACCACCTGGCAGGCGCCCAGGGTGAGGGCGGTCGCGGCGGCGCGGGCCGAGACGATCGATTCGTCGAGGCAGATTGGGGTGCTGATCCGCCGGGCCAGTTCCGCGTGGCCGAGCAGGTCGTCCTCGGCCAGCGGCTGCTCCAGCATCAGCAGGCCGAAGGCGTCGAGCCGGGCCAGATGACGGGCGTCGCCCAGCCGGTAGGCCGCGTTGGCGTCCACCTGCAGCGGGATGTCGCCGAACCGTTTGCGTACGGCGCGCACCGGCTCGACGTCCCAGCCCGGTTCGATCTTCAGCTTGATCCGCAGATAGCCGGCCTCCAGATACCCGCCGACGACGTCGAGCAGCGTCGGAACCGACTCCGTGATCCCCACCGACACCCCGCACGGCACCCGGTCGCGGACCCCGCCCAGCGCCTCGGCGAAGGACACCCCCCGGGCCCTCAGCTCCGCGTCCAGCACCGCCGTCTCCAGCGCGGCCTTCGCCATCCGGTGCCCCTTGAACGCCGCGAGCGCCGGGGCCACCCGGTGCGCGGCGAGATCCGGCACCGCGCCGAGTGCCGGGACCAGGAAGCGGCCGAGCACGTCCGCCGCACCGTGGGTGTACTGCGAGGAGTACAGCGGAGCCGTGCCCGCCCCGCACTCGCCCCAGCCCTCGGACTCGGCGCCGACCACCCGCACCAGCAGCGCCTCGCGCACGGTCTCGGTGCCGAAGGACGTGCGGAACGGGGAGACCAGGGGCACCTCGACGGTGCGCAGCTCCACTCCTTCGATCTTCATGCCGTCTCCTGTGAGGTGTCGCCGCGGTCCACCAGATACCAGCCCGCCGGGTCGAACCCGCGGACCCGCCCGCCGTCGGCAAGCAGCCCGCCCAGCACGTCACGTACCGCGCTGCGCCAGCTCGCCGCGCAGGCCGGATTGCTCTCCCGCAGCCCTTCGATGTCCTCCGGGGCGGCCACCAGGACGGTCCGTGCCCCGTGCGTGGTGCGCGCCTCCGACGGCCCGCCGCCGAGGGAGACCCCGAGCGCGACGGCCGCCCCCCGGGCCAGCGCCGCCCGCGCGTCGACCCGCCGTGGCCGGCCGACGCAGGCTGCCGCGGTGTCCGGCGCGGCCAGCGTCCACTGCACAAGGATCCGGTCGCTGTGGTCGCTCCGGTTGATCCCGTCGTCGATCGGCCCGTAGAAGTCCGGCAGGTACTCGGCCGGTTCGGCGGCCAGCTTGGCGAGGTTGAAGTACGCGTTGCGCCGCACCAGCGGGTCGTACGTCCAGCAGATCTCGCCCACCCCCTGGGCCAACGCCCAGGCCCGCTGGTGCAGTTTCAGGGCGAAGCCGATGTTGCGCCGCCGGGCACCGGGCAGCACCCCCGCGATGTGACTGTGCAGGGCGCCGCGCGCGGGCGGGGAGAAGAACCCGAAGCAGGAGCCGACCAGTTCGCCCTCGTGGTACGCGCCGCTGATGTAACTGCCGGCCTTCGCCAGGGCCCGCAGCAGGTCGGCCGTCACCACCGGACTGCTCTCGCCGGTCCGCCAGATCCGCTCGTACAGGCGCCGGACGGCTTCCAGGTCGGCGACGCTGTCCAAGGTGCGGATGCCGACACAGGCGGCGCGCGCGGCGGCGTCGGCCACGGCGTACGCGGCGGCGGGGGGCGGAGAAGGGGGCGCGGTGCGGTCGTGCAGAAGGTCACTCACGTTGGTCATGGTTTCAGCCCAGTTCGTCCGGCAGCTGGTGCGGACGCACAGGATCGCCCTGGCCGCCTGGTGCGCCCGGACAGCCGTCCGGCTCCCGCAGCAGCTCCGCCACCAGCGCCGTAAGCAGCCGCGTGCGCGGCATCAACTCCGCCACCAGCACGTGCTCGTCCTCCGCGTGCGCGCCACCGCCGACCGCGCCCAGACCGTCGAGGGTGGGGGTACCCACGCCCGCGGTGAAGTTCCCGTCCGAGGCGCCGCCGACGGCCACCTCGGTGAGCGGCGCCAGCCCGAGTTCCCGCGCGATCCGGCTCGCCCGGTCGAACAAGGTCTGCGAAGCCCCCAGCGGCGGACGGTTCGGGCCGCCGCGCACCTCCACCGCCGCGCCGGGCAGCCGGGCCCGCAGGCCGCGCATCGCACGGTCCACCCGGTCCTGCTCGGCGGTGTCCCAGACCCGGACGTCGACGTCGAAACGGGCCGACGCGGGCACGGTGTTGCTGGTGGTGCCCGCAGCCATACAGGTCGGCGTGACGGTGGTCCCACGCCCCGGGTCCCCCGTCCCGGCCACCGCCATGACCTGGTGGGCGGCCTCGACCGTCGCGTTCACACCACGTTCCGGTTCGAGCCCGGAGTGCGCGGCCTGCCCGCGCACCAGCACCTCGTAGCGTGAGACCCCCTTGCGCCGGGTCTTCAGCGCTCCCCCCGGCCCCGCGGCCTCGAGCACGAGCGCGGCCCTACAGCCGCGCGCCTCCCGCTCGATCAGCTCCCTGGACGTGAGCGAGCCCGGCTCCTCGTCGCCGGTGACGAGCAGGGTGACACCGTCCAGCGGGTGCGCGGAGCCGGATTGGCCCGGGTGCGCCCCAGCCAGCGCCGCCAGCGCGTGGAACGCCATGGCCAGGCCCGCCTTCATGTCGAAACAGCCGGGGCCCCGCAGCACGCCGTCCCGGACCTCGAAGGGACGGTCGTCCAGCGATCCGACGGGCCAGACCGTGTCGTGATGCCCCAGGAGCAGGACGCGCGGGGTGCCGCCGAGGCGCCAGCGCAGGTGCGTCCGGCCGTCGATGACGACGCGCTCGGCCTCGGCCCCGATCCGGGCGGCCCCGACCCGGGCCACGGTCTCCGCGCTCCGGGCCACGGCCGTCAGGTCGTCCGAGGGCGACTCGCACCGCACGAGCCGCTCGATGTCGGCGAGCAGCGCGGCCTCCTGCTCCTCGGCCCCAACGGCGTTGCTTCGTACGGTATTTCGGTTCACCACGGCTTGGCGATCGGGCACAGCGGACCCTCCGGTCGACGGATTTGCTCCAGCATCGTGAGCCGGGTCCTGCCGTGAGCTGTCCGTTCGGCCAAGAACGGGGTGCCGCGTTGGGCCGGGCAGATGAAACGCCGCGGAGCGTCACCCACGCCCCGGCTTCCGGACGGCGTTGCGCCGGTCGTGCCCGGCCGGTCCGTGCCCAAGTCGGCCCAGCCCGCGGCGAAGAAGGCCATCCAGGACATCTACAACGCCGAGGACAAGGAGCACGCGACCAGGGCGGTCAAGGCGTTCGAGAAGCAGTACATGAGGTGGATGCGGTCGCCCATCAGAACAAAGCCAAGGCCACCTCCGCAGCGCACCGGCTTGTTCGCCTGTGGTTAGTGCTCCATTACAGAACCACCACGAACGGCGCTCGGTGCGTGCGAAAATCCCACTGGTTGATCACCACTATGGAGAGGGTGTGCAGTCCGCCGCACCCGGGGGAGGAGAGCCTCGTATGGTCCTGTTGTCGGCGAGTCCAAAGTGGCCCACCCTCCCCGACTACTTCCACGACTGGGCGCTGGTGGACGTGGAGACCTCCGGGCTGAGACCCGGCCGGGACCGCGTCCTGTCCCTTGCGATCCTCACGCTGGACGCATACGGCAACCAAACAGGGGAGTTCTCAACCCTCCTCAACCCGGGCTGCGACCCCGGCCCCGTGCACATCCACGGCCTCACCCCCGCCCGGCTCGCCGACGCTCCCACCTTCGAGGAGATCGCTCCGCAGGTGGGGGCGCTGCTCAGCAGTCGCGTCCTGGTCGCCCACAACGCGCAGTTCGACTACGACTTCCTGGCCCACGAGTTCGCTCACGTCCGTTCCTGGGTGCCGGTGAGCAGGCGGCTGTGCACTCTGGCCCTGAACCGCCTGGTCGGGCCCGCGACGCCCGATCTCAAGCTGGGCACGCTCGCCGCGCACTACGGGGTGCGCCAGCAGAAGGCCCACGATGCGCAGGACGACGTACGGGTGCTCTCCGGCATTCTGCGCGGCTCGTTGAGCGCGGCCGAGCAACTGGGCCTGTCCCTGCCGCTCCTGGACTGCCCGCCCCGCCAGGACTACAAGCCGTACGTCCCCAAGACGCCCTGCGCGTACCGCAATCCGGGCCGACTGACGCATGGCGGGGCGCTGGTGCAGGGCATGAAGGTCGCCATTACCGGGGACACCCGGGTCTCCCGCGAGGAACTGGTCGCCCGTTCGGTGGCGGCCGGGCTGAACATGATGACCTCGGTCAGCGGCCAGACCAGCGCCGTCGTCACCAACGACCCCGGCGCCGGATCTGCCAAGCTGAATCGCGCCGCGGACGAGGGCGTTCCGTTCGTGGACGAGCCGACTTATCTGCGACTTCTGGAGAGCGTGCAGCCCGGCCAGACCAAGGGCACCGCCCGGCAGCGTCGTACGGTGGAGACGCCCGCGAGCGTGTGCACCGCGCCGCCTGCGCCGACGCCGAGTCTCCCGGCACAGCGGACTGCTGCATCGACCTCACCCACTGCTACTGCGGACCAGTCGCTCACTGGGCGCAGGGTCTTGGTCCTGGGCGGCACCCACGACGAGGCCGCCGAGGCACGTGCGCGTGCTGTCGCCCTTGGAGCCTCCGCGGCGGTCAACCTCTCCGCAAGCGTGTCCGACGTCGTCGTGCTGCCCGGCGGCGAAGCGGACCGGCGCATGAGTCGCATCGTCACGCTCGGCCTCCACGTCCACGATGCCGACTGGCTCCTCGCACCCACGACTACGCCTATGCCCGCGCCGGCACAGAGCGCGGCCGGAAACCAGCCGGACACGGCAGCGGTACTGGTCCGAGGGGCTGTCATCGACCTGTCCGACGCCGGCACGGCCTGGACGGTGGCCGCCACATGGCGTCAGCAGACCGTCTGCGACGTGGACGTCGTCGCCTTCGCGGTCGACGCGCTCGAACAGGTGCCAGGAGATGAGGACTTCGTCTTCTACGGTGCACCCGAGCATCCCGACGGCACCGTGCGCCTCGGCACGGACGGTCCGACGGAGCAGGCCGTCACCGCCGACCTGGAGCGCCTGCCCCTGGAGATCCACCGGGTCGTCATCGCTGCTGCGATCGACGGTGCCGCGACCTTCTCCGACGTCGGAGCCATCGAAATCACGGCCACCCGCGGGATCGGCGCGGCCCCGACCGCCCGGGCCACCCTCGACGCCGCCACCACCGAGCGCACCATGATCCTCGCCGAGCTCTACCGCCGAGGAGAGGGATGGAGGCTGCGCGCCGTCGGGCAGGGCTACGACCATGGCCTGGCCGACCTTGCTCGTGGCTACGGCGTCGACGTCGCCGAATAACTGACGGATCCCCTTCGGAGAGGCTGGAATCTCACGGAGCTATCACCCGTACGTGTCATTGCAGGGGGCGATGGAGCGGTGTGGGCTGCTCTCATGCAGCGGTGGTCCCCCTTGGACGAACGACACGCGCACTACTCGGCCGACTCGCCGAACGAGATGGCCGACGGAGTGGCTGCGGGCGGGAAACTCCAGCACATGACTGACGTACGTAGTGCGGAGTCTGCCCGGCGGCTGAGCGGGCCGCCGGGCCTGATCGTCCGAGCCCGGCCGCCTTGTCCGACGCTCAGCCGAACAGCGGTACCAGCGCGGTCTCGCCCGCGAGGATCCGCCAGGCGGGCACCCGCACCGTCCGGCTCACGGGGCAGGGTTTGGCCCCGTGACCCCCGGAGGGCAGTCCGGTGAGCAGGTCGCCTCGCGCGTGGGTCAGCCGAAGGTGTCGCGCAGGGTCCGCATCGGACCCCGGGCCGGGGTCGATCAGTACCGCCGTGTTCTCGCCGGCGTCGGTGAACAGCAGGTCCACCGGGTGGCCGCCCACCAGAACGGCCCGCTCCAGATCGGTGATGCCCCGTCCGGCCAGGTACTGTTGCAGTCGGTCGGCGAGGTCCTCGCGGGCCTCGGTCACCGGGCCGGGTGTGCCGGCCTCGGCCGTCGTGCCGTCGTCGCCCGCTCCCAGCGGCGCCGAACGCGCGGCGAGGAGGGCGGGCAGGCCGCTCTGGTCCTGCCAGAAGGCGCGGCCCCCCACCGTGATCAGCTGCGACTTGGCCCGGGTGACCGCCACATTCCACAGGTTGACCTGGCTCGCGACCCAGTGCGTCATTCGTAGGTGTAGAGGCTGACCGCCTCCTGCTCCAGCTTCGCCCACGTCGTCCGCCTGCAGACAATCGTCTCCCGGGAACTCGCCGCCACCATCCCCGCCGTCGTCACCGTAGGCGGCATCCACGCCGGCACCAGCCCCAACGTCATCCCCGACAGCGCCGTCATCGAGCTCAACGTCCGTACCTACGACGATGACACGCGCAGCCAGGTCCTGAAGGCGATCGAACGCATCGTCCGGACCGAGAGCGAGGCGTCCGGGTCGCCGAAGGCACCCGAGATCGAGCGAACGGCCGCCTTCCCACCCACCGTCAACGACGAGGAAGCGACCCGGCGCGTCGCCGAGGCGTTCGCCGCCCACTTCGGCGAGGACGCACACACCATCGACCTGCAGACCGCCAGCGAGGACATGAGCGAGATCCCCCAAGCGTTCGGCGCGCCGTTCACCTACTGGGGCATCGGAGGCATCGACGCGGAGCTGTATGCCGAGGCCGCAAAGAAGGGCACCATCGCCCAGGACGTCCCGGTCAACCACAGCCCTGCCTTCGCCCCCGTCGTCCAACCCACCCTGGACACCGGCGTCAGCGCCATGACGGTGGCTGCGCTCGCCTGGCTCGGCAGCTGACGCGGACTCGGCGTGCCGGCGCTGACGAGGTACTGGCATGAGCGGTCCGCCTGGGAGAGTCACCATGCAACACCCGTGACGCTCGTTTGACGCTCAGGGTGCGTTCTCGCCCCCACGTGACAGGGAATCCGGACATCACGCACAGCCGCGGCCGGTGATCCGGAACAATGGACTGACGATGACCTCCCAGACTTCCGAGCCCGTCCCGCCGCCCGAATCCGAAGCAGCCTCGCCCCTCACCGACTACACTCCCTTCGCCCACCTCACCGCCCCGAACGCCGCCCTCTACCGGCAGGTGATGCGGGCGTTCCTCGCCGCCAAGGAGCGGTTCGCGGTGCATCTGCGACCGGAGGACGTGCATGCGGCCCTGGACGCGGACACTCGGCCGGGTGACGTCGAGCCGGTGGTGAAGGCGCTCGACAGCCTCGTCGCCTGGGGGAACCTTCGGGCCGACCCCGACCACGCGCGGGTGACGGCGGTCGAGGACTTCTACCGCAGGCGGTTCATCTACCAGCTCACCCGGGCAGGCGAAGCCGCCGAGGCGGCGCTCGGGACGTACGACGAGGCACTCGGGCGGCGCGGAGAGCTCCAGGCGGTCGCGCTGCACGACATCGTCACGCAGCTGCGGGCGCTGCTGGTGATCGCCGGGGAGGACGAGCCCGATCCGGCCAAGGCTCACATCGCGCTGTCCGTGCTGACGGCACGCTTCACCGACCTTGCGGACAACGCCCGTGCCTTCATGGGGTCGTTGCAGCGCACCATCGATCTCCACGACATCGAGGTCGAGGCGTTTCTCGCGTACAAGGACCGGCTGATCCAGTATCTGGAGCGGTTCATCCAGGATCTCATCACGCTCGGCGGGCGAATCGCCCTGCTGATCGGGGAGTTGGAGGAGCAGGGGCGGGTGGAACCGTTGCTGTCGCTCGCCGCCGGCCGGGAGTCCGCCGATGCCGCTCCGGAGGACGTCGAGCACGCTCGGGCGGCGGCCCGCGAGAGGTGGGCCGCGCGGTGGTCCGGGCTCGCCCAGTGGTTCGTGTCGGGGGAAGGACGGGAATCACAGGCCCGCCTGCTGCGCGGGCGCGCGCTCGGATCGATTCCGCAACTTCTGTCCGTCGTACGGCAGTTGAATGAACGGCGGGCCGGGCGGTCCGACCGTTCCGCCGACTTCCGCACGCTGGCGCGCTGGTTCGCGCAGGCGCCGGACGATGCGGCGCGGCATCGTCTGTGGCGGGTGGCGTTCGGACTGCACTCCTCCCGGCATCTCACCGTCGACGCCGACACCCTCGCCGAACGGACCGCCACGCCGGAGCCGGCGTCGACACCGTGGGCCGAGGCGCGCCCCTTGCGGATCAGCCCTCAGCTGCGCCGTACCGGAAGCTACGAACGCCGTGGCAAACCGCGCCGGGTGGCCGACCGGGGCGAGGCGAAACGCAGACTCGCCGAAATCGCGGCACAGGAGGCGGGGGAGACCCGGCAGGCGCGGGAGCGGCTGGCGACGGGCGGACCGGTCCGGCTGTCCCGGCTGGGCGAACTCGACCCGCTCGTCTTCCAGCTGTTCCTGCGCCTGCTCGGCGACGCCCTCGCCACCTGGCGACCGGGGATGACGACCACAGCCGCGACCAGCGGGGACGGAACGATGGAGATACGGCTGACCGCGCTCGACGACGGGAGCACGGCGGAAGTGCGCACACCCGGCGGGGTGTTCCGCGGTCCCGACCATCTGGTCGACATCGTCGATCTCATGACGGACCCCGAAAGCCGCTCCGGCGGCCCCGTCTCACGACAGCGCGCCGCCGTCCACGTCTCCCCCCGGCTCACGGAGGACTCATGACCGGCTCCGCCACCGAGATCCTCGACGGCCAGCGCGAGGCCGACCTCCAGCGGGCCGCACGAGCCCTGCTGAAGGAGCCGCTGCTCACCTCCGACGGGCCGTACGCCGACGAGTTCCGGCTGGTGCGACGGCACGCCGCCGAACTGCGCGACTGGTTCGAACGCAACGTCGGCTGGACGCTGCGCACGGACGCCGACGCCGCACGGCTGCGCAAGACACCGGGCATCCTCACCGACGCCACCCACCCCGCCCGCGAGGCGTCCAGGACCGGGCTGCCCTTCACCCGCCGCCGCTACGTCCTGCTCTGCCTGACCCTCGCCGCGCTGGAGCGGGGCGAGGCGCAGGTGGCCCTCGGACGGCTCGCGGAACACGTCGTGCTGGCCGCCGCCGATCCCGAACTCGTCACCGCCGGGATCACGTTCACCCTGGAGCGGCGCGACGAGCGCCTCGATCTCGCGGCCGTCGTACGCCTGCTGCTGCGGCTGGGGGTGCTGCGGAGGGTGGCCGGAGACGAGGAGGCGTACGTCAGCGGCTCGGGGGACGTGCTGTACGACGTGCGCCGGCGCGTACTGGCCGGGATGCCCGCCGCCCTGCGCGGCCCCTCCCTGATCGATGCGCAGGACTTCGAGGAACGCCTGGCGGAGATGACGGCGCCCACCGCCCTCGACAGCGACGAGCTGAGGTTCCGTGCCATCCGCTGGAAGCTGACCCGCCGCCTCCTCGACGACCCTGTGCTCTACTACGACGACCTGGCCGACGACGAACTCGTCTACCTCACCCGGCAGCGTGGGTTCATCACCGCCCGCATCAGCGAACTGACCGGACTCGTCGCCGAGGTACGCGCCGAAGGCATCGCCATGGTCGATCCGCAGGACGACCTCACCGACGTACGCATGCCGGAACAGGGCACGCACGGCCACATCACCCTGCTGCTCGCCCAGTACCTGGCTCGGGCCCACGGGCCCGTCACCCCCGACCGACTGGCCCTGCGGGTACGCGAACTGGCGTCGGAGCACGGCACCTTCTGGTCGAAGACGGCCCGGGAGCCGGGCGCCGAACCCGCCCTCGTGGAACAGGCCCTGACCAAGCTCGAAGCCCTCGGGCTCGCCGAGCGCACCGCACGAGGCGTCGCGCCGCGCCCCGCCCTCGCGCGGTACGCGGTCGGCGACGCCGTGGTCCGGCACACCGGCGAAGAAAGGTGATCCGCGCAGTGACCGCGCCGACCCCGCCCCCCGTCCTCCCCAGCCCGGACCCCGGTCGGTGGCGGCCCCTGCGGATCGGGCTCGTCGATCTGTTCCATTACGACGTCGAGGAGTTCTGGTTCCGCGACGGGCGGCTGCTGCTGCGTGGCAACAACGGCACCGGCAAGTCGAAGGTGCTCGCCCTCACCCTGCCGTTCCTGCTGGACGGCGACCTCTCCGCCCGCCGCGTCGAGCCCGACGGCGACCCCGGCAAACGCATGGAGTGGAACCTGCTCCTCGGCGGAGAGCACCCGCATCCGGAACGTCTCGGCTACACCTGGATCGAGTTCGGACGGCTCGACGAGACCAGCGGCGAGGCGCACTTCCGCACCCTGCTGTGCGGGCTGAAGGCCGTCACCGGACGCGGCATCGCCCGCCACTGGTTCGCCGTCACCGGTCAGCGGATCGGCGCCGGACTCGACCTGCTGGACGCCACCGGCACCGCACTGTCCCGGGACCGGCTCGCCGAGGCCATCGGCGGCCACGGCATGGTCTACGACACCGCCAAGGCGTACCGCCGAGCGGTCGACGAGGCCCTCTTCGGGCTGGGGGAGCGGCGCTACGGCGCGCTCGTCGACCTGCTGATCCAGCTGCGCCAGCCCCAGCTGTCCAAACGTCCGAGCGAGGCCGCCCTGTCCCGGGCGCTGACCGAGGCACTGCCGCCGATGGACCAGGCGGTCATCGCCGACGCGGCGGAGGCGTTCCGCTCGCTGGACGAGGAGAAGGAGGAGCTGCGGGCCGCACGCGAGGCCGAACATGCCTCCTCGGCCTTCCTCGACCACTACAGGCGCTACGCCCGCATCGCCTCCCGCCGCCGGGCCCGCCTGCCACGCACCGAACACGCCCGCTACGAACACCTCCAGCGGGAACTCGGCAAGGCCCAGGCCGACCGGGGCCAGGCCGTGGCGGACCGGACGGAGGCCCAGGAACAGGCGCGGGCGCTCGTCGAGCGGGCGGCGCGGCTGAGCGCCCAGGACGCCGCGCTCAGGTCCGGGCCCGAGATGCGCGACGCACGCGCACTCGACCAGGCGGCGGCCGACGCCTCCCGCACCGCCGCTGAACGGACCCGGTCCGACACGGACCGGCAGACGGCGTCCCAGGCACACACCCGGGCCCTCGGCCGGCTCGCCACCGCGCGGAACCGGCTGACCGGGGCCCAGGAAACACTGGATGACATCCAGCACCAGGTGGCCGGCAGCGCTGCGGCGTCGCGGATCGACGTCCCGCGCACCGAGGGCGCCCCCGTCACCTCCCTGCGCCGCGCGGCGAACGAGGCCACGGCGGCCCGACGGCGCACCGTGGAGCACGTCGCAGCACTGGTGAACCGGGCCGAACACGCCGAAGAGGCACGCACGGCGGCCCGGCTGCGCGCCGACGAGGCCGACGAGGAGGCCGTGCACAGCACCGAGCGGCTGGCCGAGGCCGAGGAAGGCGTCGCGGAAGCGGGGCGCGCGCTGGTCGCGGCCGTGCGGGACCACCTGTCGGGCTGCGTGGAACTGCGAGTGGACGGGCTACCCGGGGTGCTTGACGCCGTGCAGGGCTGGGTGGGCAGCCTGAACGGCCCCCACCCGGCACGCGCGGCCGCGGACGGAGCCCACCGCCCCCTGGCCTCCCGGCTGGCCGACCGGGCCGCCGCCCTCGACCACCGCCGGGCGGCGACGGCACAGCACCTGCGGTCCGTCACCGAGGAACTCACCGCTCTGGAGACCGGCGGGCAGCGCGGCCCCGCCGCACCCCACACCCGCGCCGCTGACGCCCGCACCCAGGCCCTCGGGGCTCCGCTGTGGCGGCTGGTCGACTTCCGGCCGCACGTGACCCCGGCCGAACGCGCCGGCTTGGAAGCGGCACTGGAGGCGTCGGGCCTCCTCGACGCCTGGGTGGCGCCGGACGGCTCCGCGACGTCGGCGGACGGCCACGACGTGCTGCTCGCCCCCCTGGTCCCGCCCGATCCACGGCTCGCGGGCGGTCTCGGCCTCGCCCTGTGTCCGGCCATCGACCACGCGGACGTGCGGGCCGCCGCCGTGGGGGAGGAGACGGTCCGGCGGCTGCTGGCCGCCATCGGCCTCGTGGACGACCACGGTGACGGAGCACTGGAGAACGTCCCGGAGACCGGCGGCAACGGGACGTGGGTCTCGACGGACGGGCGCTTCCGCGTCGGGGCGCTGACCGGGAGCTGGGCCAAGAACGAGGCCCAGTACGTGGGGGACGGGGCCCGGGAGCAGACACGCCGCACCAGGATCGGCGAACTGCGGGACGAGCGACAGGCGTTGGAAACCGAGCTGGAGCAACTGGCCGCGGAACGGCGCGCGCTGGCCGAGCGCCGCCGCGTGCTCGACGCCGAACTGGCGGCCGTACCGGGCGACGACGACCTGCGCCACGCCCACGCCCGGGTCGGCGCGCTGGCCGACGCGGTCCACCGGGCCCGTACCCGGCAGCGGGAGCGGGCCGCCGACGTGGCCCGCGCGGCGGGAGAAGCCGACCGTGCCGCGGCCGAACTCGACGAGAACGCAGCCGACCTGAACCTTCCCGCAGACCGGGACGGGCTGGGCGCCGTGCGGCAGGCGCTCGCCGATCACACCGCCCACCTCGCCGCGCTGTGGCCGGCCCTGCGCGAGCGCGCGGACGCCGAGCAGGCGGTCACCGAGGAGCAGACCGAGACCGACCGGGCACAACAACTCGTCGTCGAACTGGCCGAGCGTGCCACGGAAGCGGCGCGGCTGGCCGTCGCGGCGGACGAACACGTGCGCACGCTGCGCTCCACCGTCGGAGCGGCCGTCGCGGAACTCCAGCGACGGCTGGAGGAGACCGCGGCCGCCGCACGCGCCTGCGAGACCGAGCGACAGCGTGCCCAGGACGGCATCCGCGACGCCGACCGGCGAGCGGGTCACGCCGAAGGCCGCATCGAGCGGCTCACCGAGGACATCACGGACGCCACCGCCGCGCGCGAGCGCGCCGTCGCGGCGCTTCAGCGCTTCGTGTCGACCGGACTGCTCGCCGTCGCCCTCCCTGACCTCCCCGTCCCGGACGACGGCGGAACGTGGGCGGCGACTCCCGCCGTGAGCCTCGCCCGTGCCGTCGAGTCCCGGCTGTCGGCGGTCGATGACTCGGACGCGGCCTGGGAACGCGTGCAGAAGCGACTGAGCGAGGAACTCGGCAGACTCCAGGACGCGTTGTCCCGGCACGGCCACACCGCGACGGCCCGCCCGAGCGAGGACGGCATGCGTGTCGACATCGTGTACCAGGGTCGGGAACGGGCGGTTCCCGAACTGGCCGAAGCCTTGTCCACCGAAGTCGCCGAACTGACCCGTCTCCTGTCCGCACACGAGCGCGAGATGCTGGAGACCCATCTGATCACCGAGGTCGCCGGGACGCTCCAGGAGCTGATCGGGGCGGCCGAGCGCCAGGTGCGCGCGATGAACCAGGAGCTGGAGGAGCGCCCGACCTCGACGGGAATGAAGCTGCGCCTCGTGTGGCGGGCCTCCCGCCGGGCCCCGCAGGGACTGGCCCAGGTCCGTGAGCGGCTGCGGCAGTCCGCCGACGCCTGGTCTCCGCAGGACAGAGCCGCGGTCGGCGCGTTCCTCCAGGAGCAGATCGCCCGTCGGCAGGCCGACGACAGCGCCGGCAGTTGGCAGGAGGACCTCGCCGCCGCCCTCGACTACCGCACGTGGCACGAGTTCGGCGTCGAGCGCCACCAGCACGGCAAGTGGGTCCCGGCCACCGGGCCCGCCTCGGGCGGCGAACGCGTACTGGCAGCGTCCGTGCCACTGTTCGCCGCCGCGTCGTCCCACTACGCCAGCGCCGGCGGCGCGTACGCCCCGCGCCTCGTCACCCTCGACGAGGCGTTCGCGGGAGTGGACGACGACTCCCGCGCCAAGTGCCTGGGACTGCTGCGCGCCTTCGATCTCGACGTCGTCATGACCAGCGAGCGGGAGTGGGCCTGTTACCCGCAGGTGCCCGGAATCGCCATCGCACAGCTGTCCCGGGTTGACGACATCGCCGCCGTTCTGGTGACCAGATGGGAGTGGGACGGCGGCGAGCGACAGCGTGGCACCGAGCCCGGTGCGACCGTCGACACGACGCGGATTCCCGCCCAAGCCGACGGCCTCGGACGGGACGGCGAGGACACGTCCGGACCGCTCGTCGGACCGACAGGAATCGCGGGACCCGACAGCATCGAAGAACAGGACTCCCTGTGAACGTGACCCCTTCGACTCCGGCCGCCACGAGCGGACCGGTTTCCGTACCTCAGGTGCGGGGGGAGGGCAGGGGGCCGACGGACACGGGTGCCGCGGAGCTGCTCGTGACATCGCGAGGCGACGGGCGGGTCGACACGGAACGCCTGGGACGGTTGCTCGGAGACCCCGGTCTCGCCTGGCTCCTGGAACGCCTTCGCCGGCGGATGGCCGGGGGCCGCCCGCTCACGGGCACGGTCACCCTGGCGGAACCCGACGACCTCCAGCGCCGGGCCGCCGAGCGCCTGCTGGGGCGCGCTCCGAGTGCCGGGCGCTCTCTCACAGTTCGCCTCGAAGCAGTGGACACGGTCCTGCGTCGCTCCGGCGTCAGCCCCGACGGCCTGGGGGCCGCCGTGGTGGCGCTCACCGGGCCTGTCGTACCGCGTGCGGTGACGCGTGAAAGAGAGGCACAGGCATGGGAGGAGGCGTTGGCCCCGCTGGCAGGCCTGAGTGCCGGACTGGCCGACTGGGCCGAGCGTGTCCGCAAGGACGGTCTCGTACGGCGGCTCGCGCGCACGCCGGAAGCCGCCGGGCCTCTGGTGACCGCCGCTGTGCAGGCGCTGCGCGCACTGCCCGCGGTCCCCTCGACGTCACGGGCGGCGTTCGCTGCACGCCACCTCTCCGGCGCCCACGCCCTGGACGAGGGAACGCCCCTCGCCACACTCGTCCTGTCGGGGATTCGCGCCCTGACAGACTTCCCCGACGGCGTCGGAGCCGAGTGGCGCCGCGCAGCCTGGGCTTCGGCCGGCCTGCTCAGGGACGACGTGTCGTCCACCGTCCTGACCCTCAACCTGCGCGGCACACCAGCCCTCGACTGGATGGCCGGCGAGGGTGAGCCCGCGGTCCTGACGCTGCGTTCTCTCACCCGCCACGGCACGACCGGCATCGCTACCGTCACCGGGACGGTCCACGTATGTGAGAACCCAGCCGTTCTGTCCGCTGCCGCTGATGCCTTCGGACCGGCCTGTCCGCCCATGGCATGCCTCCAGGGGCAGCCGTCAGCCGCTGCCCTCGCGCTGCTGCGCGGCCTGTCCGCGCGAGGAGCGGCGCTCTTTTACCACGGCGACTTCGACTGGGGCGGGGTGCACATAGCCACGGTGCTGGGCCGGGGCGTGCCATGGCAGCCCTGGCGTTACGGAGCCGCAGACTACCGTGAAGCCGTGGCCGGAGTGAGCGAGCCGCAGGCCCTGACGGGAACAGCCGCCGCGACACCGTGGGATCCATCCTTGGCCGCCGCACTGACCGAGCACGGCATACGTGTCGAAGAGGAGTTGATCCTCGACGCACTGCTCTCGGATCTGGAGAACGCGGCTCACTGAGCCACGTGGGACGGTGTCGGGGCCGGCGCACCGTACTCGCAATGACATGCAGTTGGGGACGCGCAGGCCGTCGGCAATCTGGTGGACCGGTTCACGGACAGCCGACCAAGAGCAGCAGTGGCTACTCACCAGCCCCAGCGCGAACCCAGCAACGCACTCACTCGCAGCTTGACATCCATAGAGGCATCAAGCGGGCCTACGTCTTCCACGGCACCGTCACCATCGCCGTGATCTGGCTCTGGCTACGTCCATGATCCGCCGGACCGAACCTGGCGGTGAGGTGTTCGAAAACCAGTGGAACAGCGCCGCCGTGCGCCGTTACCGTGCTGCCGAACCAAGTCGTCTGGTCAAGGACACGCCGTTGTACACCCTGTGAGACCTCCCGAGCGCTGATCTGTCGCGCGTCGCGCATGTGCGCCGCGCTGCTTTTTGCTGCGGACTTCTCACGGAAACCGGTGTACTTCTGTGCTCAATAACTGGGTGGTCGCGCCCACCTGCCTGCCGCTTGTTCGCCGCCGTTGCCACACGTGCGCGTCGGAGCAATTCCGGGCAAGCGGTAAATTTCGCGTCAACGCAAACCACAAGCTCATCGACGCCTGGCTCCTCGCGCTCTGTACCGTTTGCGGGGAAACTGCAAAGCTCACGGTCCTGGAGCGGATGAATGTGCGCTCCGTACGACCTGAGCTGCTGGACCGGCTGCATGACAATGACCTCGGCCTGACGGCTGAGCTGCTCCAGGATCCGGTCGTGCTGCGCCGTAATCGCATCGCCCTCGACTGGGACAACGCCTGGCGCCTCGACACCGGCGGATCGGATCACCTGGACCGCGAGGTGATCGATGTCTCGGTCCGCTTTGCGGCCCGGATCCCTGTCCGGCCGGTGCGACTGATCGCTGAAGGTTGCCATCTTTCAAGGGCCGAGGTCGAGAGACTGATCACGGAGGGGAGACTCGTTTCGGCAGTCCGGCTGAGCGGCAAGCTCTCCGGCGACTTCACCTTCACGCTCAAGCGCTGAGTCCTCCTCAAAACCAAGGGCCTGTTCGGCAAGATACGCCGGACAGGCCCTGTACGGCATTCGTCCAGCACCCGTACGCCGTGGCACGCCGCGGGACCGGAGGTCCTGGGCAGTATCGAGTACGCAGTGAGCGTGCTGGGCTGCCCGCTGGTCGTGGTCCTCGGCCACGACTCCTGTGCGGCCATCGCGGCGACCCGCGCCGCCGTGAAGGACGGTACGCCCGCCCTGCCATCCCCACGCAAGGGCCCAACGGCCCTAGCGGCGTCGGACGTCCGTTGGGTTCACTGCGGTGGACCGCATGCCATGGGCCGGCCCAACGGCGGCTCCGGGGGCCGGGCCGTGGCGTGTGGAGCGTGCGGTCGGAGCGGGCGGTGCGGATGTGCACAGGAAGGGAATGCGTTGATCGCGGTCGTCGGACACAGAGACCTCAACAACAGAACTCTGGCGCTGGTGGAGGCTGAACTGAGAGCGCGGCTGGACTCCGTGGCAGAGGGCATGGCCGCTCTCGTACGGGTCGGGGCCGGGCTGCCGCTCGTGTTCGGGCGCGCCGCCCGGGAGGCCGGACGGAAGCTGACGGTACTGCTGCCGGCCCAGGGTGCGGTGCCCGCGGTGCTGCCCGAGCGGGACCGGCCGGCCGCAGGGGAACTGCTGGTCCTGGCCGAGAGCGTACGGCTGCTGGCTTTTGATCCGGCCGACCGCAACGCCTGTGTCAGCGCCGATGAACGTCTGGTGGAGACGTGCCGGACCCTGCTTGCCGTGTGGGACGGTTCGCCGTCGGACGGCCGGGACGCCACCGCACATCTGGTTGCCTTCGCCCGGGCGCGTGGAATCCGGGTGGAGGTCGTCTGGCCGGACGGCTCCGCGCGGGGGTGGGCATGAGTGCGTCGGCGCGTGAGTCGGAGATGGTGGCGCAAGCCCCCGAAGCCGATGACCGGGAGGTTCGCTCCTGCGAGGACCGGGCGAACGACGGTGCTTCGGGGACGAGCGACGCGCGGGAGCGGATCGGGGCGCGCCGGGGATTCGCTTGGCTGCTGGTGATCACTGCCGCCCTCGGGCTGCTGGGCTCCTTCGTGATCACTACCGACAAGTTCGAACTGCTCGCCGACCCCGGCTTCGTCCCCGCCTGCTCGCTGAGCCCCGTGGTGTCCTGCACGAACGTGATGCGCAGCGAACAGGCGTCGGTGTTCGGCTTCCCCAATCCGCTCATCGGGCTGATCGCCTTCGGGGTGGTGATGGGGACCGGCGCGGGCCTGCTGGCAGGTGCGCGCTACCGCCGGTGGTATTGGCTGGGGCTGAACCTGGGCGCCCTGTTCGGCGTCGGCTTCTGCATGTGGCTGATGACGCAGGCGCTGTACGACATCGGCGCGCTCTGCCTGTGGTGCGTACTCGTGTGGGTGGCCACCATCTTCATGTTCTGGTACACCACCGTGCACAATCTGCGCCATGGCGTTCTGCCGGCCCCACGCGCCCTGGTCGCGGCGGTGCTGGAGTTCCCCCTTGTGGTGCCGGTGACGTGGTGCCTGGTCATCGTCATGCTGATAGCAACCCGATTCTGGTCGTACTGGCAGACGTTTCTGTGACCCATACGGTGTCGTGATGGATGTGCGTGGCCGGGACTCCGGCGGTGGCCAGCCGGCCGGCGACGGCCCGCACCAGGTCTGTTGTGGATGCCTCGGGTGCCAGGGCCAGATAGACGTGCTGCCGGGCGGCGGCTCCGGGACGCTGCGCCAGTATTCCGGCCAAGGCCCGCAGACCGGGATCTGCGGAGGTACCGGCCGGATCGGTCTGACCGGCCGTGAGGACGGTCAACCAGGGGCGTCCGCGCCGGAACGCCTCCAGGAACGCCGCGTCGTACCCGCCCTCACCCACCCCTTCGTCCAGCAGCAGACGCACCCGGTGCGCACGGAACCGTTCGGCGTCGATCTGCTGGAGCAGCGCCTTCATCGCGGCCCATCCGGTACCGGAGGCGATCAGCACAACGTCGGCGGACGGGGTGCGATCGGGCAGGGCAAGGGCGCCCCGCGGTGCGCTGAGGCGGACAGTGCCGCCCTCCCGCGTGCCGTGCACCAGCGCATCGCTCACCCCGTCGGCACCCCGGGCCCGTACATGGAACTCCAACTCGCCGTCCGGATGCGGCACGCGGGCCAGATAGTAAGGACGCCATGCCTGCTCCAGCAGCGGCGACTCCAAGGACGCGAACTGCCCGGCCTTGAAAGCGTAGGGCTGATGGGGGCGCACCCTCAGCACCGCGAGATCCCGCGTACGGAACTCGTGGGAGGTTACCGTCGCCTCCCAGCTCGGCGGTTCGGCGATCGCCTCGTCCGCGCCCCTGACCATCGCCGAAACGGCCAGCCGCAGCATCCGCAGCCAGGCGTTCTCCAGGGCACCGGTCCACCGGACGCCCGCACGGATGCGCAGCGCCTCGATCAGCGCTGCCTCGAACGCGTCGAAGTGCGCGGGGCGTACACCGAGCTTGCGATGGTCGCGACCCAACTGCGCGAAGGTGCCGATCATCTCGTCCGTACGGTGCAGATTGCCGATCAGATAGCGGAAGATTCCGGCGAGATGGGCCTGCTGGAAGGCCATCGACTCGGGGAACAACGACCGCAGGTACGGTTGCCGCTCGAACAGAATCCGGTACAGCTCGGCGATCAGCTCCTCCAACGGGCTTACCAGAGGCAGGAATGCGCTGATCAGCTGCTGGTCGGACGTTCCGTCGTACGGCTGCGGTGCCTCGGCGCTCCACGGTTCGGCGCCGACTCCGTCCGGGGACAGGATGCGTCGTCGCAGCCGCATGGCGTCATGCCGCGCGAGCAGTGCGTGGTAGTCCTCGCTCGGAGTGTTCATGGACCGGTGACTCCTTGGGGCAGGACTGTGGGGTGGGGTGGTTGGGGCGGAGAGATGTCCGTCATGCCCGGACGATCTCGGCGGCGTCAGTATGGCACCGCGTCCAGCCTGCCGACCGGCCCTGGTCACAGAGCCTTTCGGCCCTGTTCAGAGCCTGTTCGTAGAGGTTGCCGAACACCTCGTCGCGCACCCGCACCGGTACGCCGAGGAACTGCTCACCGGAACACCGCGGGGCTGGGACCGGTCTACGGGCGGTCAGCCCACGACAGCTCGGGTGCCCAGGGTCCGGCGGTGTGGTTCCGGAGGCCGGCGCGGGCAGGGCCGGTCGGCTGCCGAATGTGCACGGAAGTAGGGCCGGTTGGCCCTGGGGGAGGTGCCCGTCGGTCCCTGGAGGGCGTCGCGGGCGGCGACCAGCATGGTGCGGCCGGGAAGGTCCGGTCCGTCCCCTCGTGATCCGCCGGACCTTCCCGACCGCTCCCCGGACACGCCCCCGTGCGACCGGGGAGTGTTCGGAGAACTGCCACAGTTGGAGGACACGGTCCGGTGGACGCAATGGAATCGCAGGGCAAGCAGGCCACCCACGCATATGGCCCCAAGCCCCCCGGCCCCGGGGACGACCCCACCGACGCGCAGGCCGCCACCGCCGACGCGGAGGCCACCGCGGCCGGTCGTCGGCCCACTCGGTCGGGCAGCACGCAGCCCGGCACCGCTCTGCCGGGCCGCTCCTCGCGCGGCCGGATCGTCGTCAAGTGGCTCACGACGACGGACCACAAGCAGATCGGCACGCTCTATCTCGTCACCGCGTTCTTCTTCTTCCTGATCGGCGGCGTGATGGCACTGGTGATGCGCGCCGAACTCGCGCGTCCCGGTACGCAGATCATTTCCAACGAGCAGTTCAACCAGGCATTCACGATGCACGGCTCGGTGATGCTGCTGCTGTTCGCCATGCCGCTGTTCACGGGATTCGCCAACTGGCTCATGCCGCTCCAGATCGGCGCACCCGATGTGGCCTTCCCGCGACTGAACATGCTGGCCTTTTGGCTGTTCCTCTTCGGCTCACTGATCGCCGCCGCAGGGTTTCTCACCCCGCAAGGTGCTGCCGACTTCGGCTGGTTCGCCTATGCTCCGCTGTCCGACGCCACCCATTCCCCGGGCATCGGCGCCGATATGTGGATCATGGGCGTGGCGCTGTCCGGCTTCGGTTCCATTCTCGGAGCGGTGAACTTCATCACCACCATCATCTGTATGCGTGCCCCGGGAATGACCATGTTCCGGATGTCGATCTTCACCTGGAACGTACTGCTGACCGCCGTACTCATCCTCCTGGTCTTCCCGGTCCTCGCCGCAGCACTCCTCGCGCTGGAGATGGACCGGAAGTTCGGCTCGCACATCTTCGACGCCGCCAACGGAGGTGCGCTTCTGTGGCAGCACCTGTTCTGGTTCTTCGGGCACCCTGAGGTCTATGTGCTGGCTCTGCCGTTCTTCGGCATCGTCTCCGAGGTCATTCCGGTCTTCTCCCGGAAGCCGATGTTCGGTTATATCGGCCTCGTTTCCGCGACGATAGCCATTGCCGGTCTCTCCGTCACCGTCTGGGCCCACCACATGTATGTCACCGGTGGTGTGCTGCTGCCCTTCTTCGCCTTCATGACCTTCCTGATCGCCGTACCGACCGGAGTGAAGTTCTTCAACTGGATCGGCACGATGTGGAACGGATCGCTGTCCTTCGAGACGCCGATGCTGTGGGCCACCGGATTTCTGGTCACCTTCGTCTTCGGCGGGCTGACCGGTGTCATCCTGGCCGCACCGCCACTGGACTTCCACGTCTCCGACTCGTACTTCGTGGTCGCCCACTTCCACTACACGCTCTTCGGCACAGTCGTCTACGCGATGTTTGCCGGATTCCACTTCTGGTGGCCGAAGTTCACCGGAAAGATGCTCGACGAGCGCCTGGGGAAGATCACCTTCTGGGTGCTGACGGCCGGATTCCATCTCACGTTCCTCGTGCAGCACTGGCTCGGTGTGGAGGGAATGCCCCGCCGGTACGCGGACTATCTCGCCGCCGACGGTTTCACCGCCCTCAACACCCTGTCCACCATCGGCTCATTCCTGCTCGGGCTGTCGTTCCTCCCCTTCTTCTACAACATCTGGAAGACCGCTCAGTACGGCAAGAAGATAACCGTCGACGACCCCTGGGGTTATGGCCGCTCCCTGGAATGGGCCACCTCCTGTCCTCCTCCTCGCCACAACTTCACCGCCCTGCCCCGTATCCGCAGCGAGTCCCCGGCCTTCGATCTGCACCATCCGGAGATCGCCGCACTCGACCCCGCCGCATCGCACTGACCCCTGACCCCGCCCACCACCGATCCCCGCCCCCGAGGAGAGTGCTGCCCGATGTCCCATGGTGTTCTGGCGCTCGGCATCGCCGTGCTCTGCGTGTCAGGCAACGTCTGGTACCTGCCCGCCTGCATCGATCTGCGTGCGGGCCAGGACCGGCCGCGCTCCCGCCGGCTGGTCGCGGCCGCCGTACTGGCCGGGTGGGGATCGGCGGCCCTCACGATGCTTGTGCTGCTCATGCCGGTCACCCTGGTCGCGGCCGCGCTGGTGGCGGTCGCGGGTGCCACCGCCACGGTGTCCCTGGCCGTCCGCGCGCGGCTGTGCCGAGGCCAGGAGCAGTGTGAAGAGTCGGCCCGCTGGGCCGCGCTCCTTCGTTCCGGGTCGCTACTTCGGAACCCGCCTGGCAGTTGTTACCCGGAAGAGTGACAGTGGACGGCCGGCTTCCCCGGCGTGCAGGGAAGCGGGGGAAGGGGCGGCCGCAGAGGTCAGAGCCGCGAGGGTGAGCAGTGCGCACACGGGGTAGGCCCAGCCGAGCACGACGAGGGGCCATGAGTAGTCGAGCGAGATGATCTGGGGATGGAGTTGTGTCAGCCAGAAAGCGAAATGGCAGGGCAGCGTCGTCGCCCAGGCGGCCTGGGCGGCTGCGCGCCAACGGGTGCGATGCGGGGTGTGGAGGAGCCAGAACAGGGCGGGGAGGGCCCAGACCCAGTGGTGGCACCACGAGATGGGGCTGGCGAGGAGGCCGAAGAACTGCACTGCGAGGAGGCAGCCGAGCCGGTCGGACCGCCGTGCGCTGCGCATCGCGGCGAGGAGTGCCAGGACGCCCACCAGGGCGGTTGCCGTCCACCATGGGGCGGACATGTCCACATCGTGGCCGAGGGAGCGTGAAAGCGCCCCGCGCAACGACTGGTTGAGCCCGGACCCGACGGGGCCGACCCGTGCGGCATCGCCCACCGCGTGAAGCCAGAAGTCACGGGAGGGCCCTGGCGCCAGCCACCATCCGATCGCCGCCGCGGCGACGAACACCACGGCCGACCACGCGGCAGCTGTCCAACGCCTGCGGATGAGGAAGTAGAGACCGGTGACCGCCGGGGTCAGCTTGATCGCGGCCGCGACACCGACACCCAATCCCGCCGCGGCTGCCGAGCGCTGCCGGACAGCGAGGACGACCAGGGCCGCGAGCAGCAGATTGATCTGCCCGAAGGCGAGTGTGGTGGTGACCGGTTCGGTCCACATCAGGGCGGCGCTCCACAGCAGTACCCGCTGCCGGTGCTGCTCGGGCGCCGTGTCCGGGGCGGCCAGGCGCAGGCTGCCGTGAACGAAGGCGACCAGAGCCAGGAGTGAGGCCGTGGTCCAGGCGGCGGCCGCCAGCGGGAACGGGAGCGTGGAGAGGGGAAGGAAGAGGGCAGCGGCGAACGGGGGGTAGGTGAAGGGCAGGCGGAAGATGTCGGGGCCGGGCAGATCGAGCCGGAAGGCGTACAGGTCGCCGGCGAGCAGATGGGTGGAACCGGTGCGGTAGACCCGTAGATCCACCATGCCGGAACGGGTGCAGGCGGGGATCCACACCAGCAGCAGCATCACCAGGGAACTCACGGCCAGCACCCATGTCGCTCGGCGGGCCAGCGCGGACCGCACCGCCGGCAGGGATGGCCACCGAAGCTGTGGGTCCTGCGGTTCTTGGCCACGTGGCGGAACGACGCTGTCGTCCACGGCGGTTGTCATGGTTGTGCCCTCCAACAACTTCGCTCGATCGCGGGCGAATGCCCGGGAAGCCCCGGCCGGAGGACCTCTGCCGACCGGGGTGCCGCCCTCACGCCGCCATCAGGGTGAAGGCGCCGGGAGCCGGCCTGTTTCGGCGGCTCCGGTCATGGCGAGGGCCGTCTGTGCCCGACCCCGCTGAGCCGTCCATGCCAGCAACACCACGGTCACCGACCCCCCGATGACGGCGGCGACCACATAGGTCCAGGTCGGCCCCCGGCCCGCGGGCAGCACCAGCAGGAGCAGAGCGACCACCGCCCCCTTCGCCCGGGCATCCGCCAGAGTGCGCCACGCCACCACAGCCAGCGGCACCCCGCCCCACAGCAGGTACCACACCTGCACTGCGGGAGCACAGATCACCAAGGCCAGCAGCCCCATTGCCGCAGCGCGTTCCGCCCCCGTGCGGGGAGCACGCCCTATGAAGAACACCGCCGCGCCAAGCCCCGCCAACGTCCCGACCGTACGTGCCGCGCTCACCGCCCCCGGCGCCGCGTTCGATCCCAGGTCGGCCGCGATCCACTCCAGCACTCGCCCCACGTCCGTGCTCACCGACAGCAGCGTGTACACCTCGGACGGCGTATGCATGGTCCGCAGCCACCCCCAGCCCTGCCCGCACAGGGTCACACCCAGCCACAGCGTCCCGCCGGCCACCAGGGAGATCCCCAGAGCACGACCGCAGCGCCGCCGCCAGCCCGGCTGCGCGGCCACCGCCACCATCGCCGCACACCCCAAGGCCACCGCAGCGGGGGCCTTCACCAGCACGGCCCCTATCAGCACCGCCGCGCCCAGACCCCATCGCCCGGAGCGGAAGGCCACGAAACCGGCCATCATCAGGCCGACCATCAGTGCCTCGTTGTGCGCCCCGCCCACCACATGCGCCAACACCAGCGGATTGAGCGGCGCCGCCCACCAGGCCCCTCCACCGCCGGCACCCGTCCGCACCGCCAGCCGCTGCACCGACCACGCCAGGAGGGCCAGCCCCGCGAGTGCCACCAGCCGCATCCCCACGACCGCGGCGGCCACATGATGCTCCCCGGTCACGGATACCACGGCTTGGCTCACCAGCACGGACACCGGCCCGTACGGGGCCGGTGCGTCCCGCCACATCTCCGGGACATTGGCGGCGAGCGAGCCGCCCAGTGCCGCCGGGCCGACCTCGTAGACATTCCAGCCGCGCTGGGCCAGCGCACCCTGGGCCAGGTAGCTGTAGACGTCAGCGCTGAACAGCAGTGGCGCGGGCAGCAGGGGCAGCGCCCAGCATCCCAGCGTGCTCCACTGCTGCCTCCGGCTCATCACCGCACCGGCCCGCAACAGCGTGCCCAACTGCCACCAGGCCCACACCAGCAGCCCGAGTCCGGCATACGCCGCCGTCGCACCCATCGCTGTGAGGAGCGGGCCCGGTGCTCCCCACACCCCGTCCCGCACGCCTTGCGGCAACGCGCCGGCGCCCCACGCACCCGCTGAGAGCAGCACGGAACCCCACATGCCCCGAAGCGTCCATACCCGGACCGCGCTCCCCATCGCTCTCATTCGGCCCAACGTAGATCCTTCCCCGGATCGCCCAACCAGCACTCGTGAAATTGACGGCGAACTCAGGATGTCGGCCTGTTGTCCACGGTCGGGTCCGTGACGGGGGCCGTGCGACAGTGCCCGTTTGACAGACCCTCACGGACCGGGCGGAGCCGTGCGCGTCCGTCGCGGCCGCTCTTCGTGATCTCGGTTGCGGTGACCCTCCGTGGCTCTGGCGCCGACACTGAAAGTGATCCAGAACCTAGCCCACCGACAATCGTTTCAGTGGTTGTTTACGGGAGATTTCACTCCATTCATCTGCGCCGCCCAGGATTCGCCGCGGGCACGTCGTACATCGTCACGGCGTGCCCTTCACCTTGTGGCGAGCAGGAAGGACGGCTGCTGATGCGGCCCACAGTTCGGCGCGTACGGCCGGTTGGCGGATCAGGTGGACAACGGCTCGCGGGGGCAGCGCTTGCCGCGCTGCTCCTCGTGAGCGGCAACCTGACGGCGGCGTACGCCGAAACAGGTGCGGAGCGGCGCACACCAGGGCAGAGCGGGACGGCGGGCGCCACGAGTCTGCCGACCCTCAGTCCCGGCGACGGGGAGTATCTGGAGGGCACGCAGAAGGTTGCGGCCACGCCGACGCTGGCGGGTGACTCCGTGACGGCGCTCGCGGTCGACGGGAAGGCGATCGACGGCGAGCGGACGGTCGGTGTGTCCCGGCTCAGCTTCGACGTCGGGTCGAACTCGACGGAGGCCCGCTACCACAACTACGTGCTGGTCAACGGCGAGTACCGGGCCGACATCGGCGACCTCGTCAACGAGCGGGCCACGATCGAGATCCCGAACCAGCACCTCGTCAAGGGCGAGAACAAGATCGAGTTCTTCGCCGGCACGGTCGACAGCTCGTGCGGTGTCAACCACGACGACTTCGTGCTGTCCGACATCAGCCTGGACCTGCTCGGCGAGGTCGCGGACGGTGAGGAGAACGAGTACACGTACTCCTTCGGCGACGGCAGTTGCGGTTCCAACACCTCGCTGCTGACGAAGGCCGCACTCAGCTTCTTCGTCCTGGGTGAACCGCAGGGCACCACCGGCCTGCAGGGCGACCTGGACACCACGAAGCTCGCCAACGGCGAGCACGCCCTCACCGCGACGACCACCTCGGGCAAGACCGTCAAGAACACCGTGACGGTGAACAACGCCCCGGTGGGCGCCCCCCGGCTGCTGCCCAAGGACGGCACGCTGGTGGGTGGCCGGCAGCCCGTGTTCGCGAACGTCCCGGCGGGCGCCGAGGGCGGCGTCGAGTCGCTGACCGTGGACGGTGCCGCCCCCGTCACCGATCCGCACCTCGGCAATGGCGCGGCGACCTTCTCCTTCGACGTCGGGTCGAACTCGATCGACGACCGGAACGACAACTATCTGCTGGTCAACGGCAAGCGCATCGACCTGGGCGGCACCTGGGTGAGCCAGCGGGTCGACATCGCGATCCCGGCGCGTTTCCTGGTGCCCGGTGACAACACCGTCGAGGTCGTCACCGGCCCGTACAAGGAGAGCTGCGGCAACAACCGCGACGACTTCGACATCTCGCGTCTGGCGCTCGCCTTCGAAGGCGGCACCGTCACCGGTCGCGACATCGCGGACTCCTACGCCATGGGTGATGGCACCTGCGGCAGCAGCGACACCCGCCTGCGCGAGGTGGAGCTGCACTACACGATCGACGCCCCGGCCGTGCACGTCTCCGACACCCTCGGCTCCGGCAACGCGACCCTCGGCTTCACCGTGGGCAGCAACTCGATCGAGGCCCGCTACCAGAACTACATCCTGGTGAACGGTCAGAAGCACGTGCTGGACGGTGACCTGGTCAGCCGGCACGTCGACCTGGCTTTCCCGAACGAGTGGCTCGTCCCCGGCTGGAACACGGTCGACTTCGTCACGGGCACCTATCCGACGTCGTGCGGCGCCAACCGCGACGACTTCGCCCTCTCCGACATCACCCTCACCCCGGCGAACGGCACTGCCGCCGGCCGGATGCTCAAGGGCTCGTACAGCCTCGGCGACGGCAATTGCGGCGACAACGTCAACCCGCTGACCGAGATCGACCTGGAGTTCTTCGTCGAGGGTCCGGCCCAGGGACTCCGCGCCGACCTCGACACCACGAAGATCGACGACGGCAGGCACACCCTGGCCGCGACGTCGAAGACCGGCAAGGCCGCGACCCGGGTCCTCGTCACCGACAACTCCGCGCCGCGGGTGGCTGCCAGCGTCCCCGCCGCCGGGCAGAAGATCACCGCCTCGGTCGTCCTCGACGTCCGGCTCGAGGACCTCTCCGGCGTGGTGAACGGCCCCGACGTCAAGCTCGACGGCAAGCCGGTCCAGCTCGGCGCCCCGGTGGGGCCTGGCCTGTCCGCCGGCGAGCACACCTTGACGGTGTCCGGCACCGACGGCATCGGCAACAGCGGCGCCCACGAGGTGAAGTTCACCTCCGCCGGCATCCCGGACGTCCCCGCCGACCTCACCCCGAAGTCCGGCACGGCCGACGCGGGCAACAGCGTCAAGCTGTCGGCGAAGGTGGCCGAGCCCGACGGCGGCAAGGCGAGCGCCACCTTCTCCGAGGCCGAGATCCTCACCCCGAACCAGGTGTACCAGGGCACGGCCGGGTCCGTTCCCACCACGCTCCAGGTCAAGGGCGAGAAGAAGGTGACGGCCGCAGGCCTTGCCCCCGCTGACGGCAGGACGCTCGACGCGCCGGCCGCCGAGGACGTCACGTTCCAGCGATTCGACGTCCAGGTGAAGGGCCACGTCGACGCGCCGGTGCTGCGCTGGCAGGGGGTCATCGACCCCGAACGGCTCGCCGCGCTGCGCGTGTGGAACACCGCGACGAAGAAGTGGGACGTCCTGACCAGCGCCCGCGGCGCCGCCGAGGGCGACACCGTCCTGACCGCCGTCGTCGACCGGAAGTACGTCGACCGGCAGCAGGTCCACGCCATGGTGACCGGCGAGGATCCGTTCGCCGACGACATCGACGCCGGTGACCCGAACCGGTTCGCCGACCCCGACTCGTACGACTTCTCGATCGTCCACTACACCGACACCCAGTACCTTTCCGAGGGCGCGGTGGAGCAGGAGACGCCCGAGGAGCGAGCGGTCTGGGAGAAGGCGTACGGCGACGTGTCGCGCTGGATCGCCGACAACAAGGACAAGCGCAAGATCGCGTACGTCGCCCACACCGGCGACATCATCGAGAACAACATCCGCAAGCCCGCCGACGAGGCCATGCAGCGTCAGGTCACCGGCGAGCTGGAGCTGTCCTCGAAGCAGCAGAAGATCCTGGACGACGCGGGTGTGCCCAACGGTGTGATCGCGGGCAACCACGACAACCAGTCGGGCACCGAGAACGGTCCGGACGCGATCTACAACAAGTACTACGGGCCCGAGCGCTACCAGGCGCTCTCCAAGGGCTGGAAGCACGCCGAGTACGGCGGCCCGTGGCGCGAGGGCGACAACCAGAACCACTACGACCTGTTCTCCGCCGGCGGCCTCGACTTCGTCGTGGTCGGCCTCTCCTACGGCGTGACGCGCGAGGAGGCCGAATGGGCCGACTCGGTCTTCAAGCGCTACCCCGACCGCAACGGCATTCTGCTCTCGCACGACTACCTCGCCCCGAGCAGCAACTCCGACGGGCGCGGCGCCCCGTTCTCCGCACCGGATGGCTCGATGCTGTACAAGAAGGTGGTCCAGGACAACCCGAACGTGTTCCTGATCCTCGCCGGTCACGAGCACGGCGTCGGCACCAACGTGAAGCCCAAGGTCGGCAAGGTCGCACACGACGTCGTCGAGCTGCTCGCGGACTACCAGTTCTACACGGTGTCCGCGGACCGGCTCGGCCTCACCAAGATCGGCGGCTACAAGCCCGACGACCAGCTGCAGTTCGGCGCGAGTTTCTTCCGGATGCTCCAGTTCGACGTCGGCCGCTCGGAGCTGACCGTGGACACTTACTCGCCGCTGCTCGACGAGTTCGGCGCCACCGAGTACGACACGAACCACCGCTACAACGGCACCGAGGACAACATGGTGCTGCCGATCGACCTCAGCAGCCGCAAGACGACCTTCAAGACCGACTCGCTGGCGCTCTACGACCCCGTGAGCGTCATCGGGAAGACCGAGGTCGACTCCGGTGGGACCGCCTCGGTGACCTGGAATGGACTGAGGCCCGGCACGACCCACGCGTGGTTCGTCACGGCGCGCTCCACCGGCGGCGGCGTGACCGCCTCCGAGCCGAGTGCCTTCGTGACCAAGGACGCCCATGGCCGGCCCGGCGTCTGGGGAGCGGACGTGCCCGCGTACCCCTGGTTCACGTCGTCCACCGACCGGCGCTGACCGGTTGACCAGCCGGTAGCACCTGTCCGGCGCCCACGCCCGCCGTCCCGGACCCGACCGGTCCGGGACGGCGGGCTCGCCGTCGTTCGCCCGTCGACAACGAGAACCGAGATCTCCATGCGTCCCGCCTCCCTGCCCACGCCAACGCTCCTGCCCTCTTCCTGGCTGCCCCGGCTGCCCGCCGCGCTCCTCACCACCGTCGCGGCCCTGGTGGCCGTGCTCGCCGCCGGCCTCGCCCATCCGTCCCGCGCCGCCGCGCACGACGTGACCTCAACCGCGTACGTCGAGGTGAAGGGCACCGGAGCAAGTGTCGAGGCGACTTTGGACCTCGAATACGACCTGCTCATGAAGTCGGCCTGGCTCTACGCCGAGGCGTACGAGGCGAAGGACCGCGCAGAGCAGCTGCACCAGCTGAAGACCAACGCCGGCGCGGTGACCGAGTACGTCACCGGACGCTTCGCCGTCACCCACGACGGCAAGGCCTGCACACCCCGCCGTGCAGGCGACGCGGACATCCACACCCGCGGCACCCGGCCGTTCGCCGTCCTCACCCTGGCCTACGACTGCGCGGGCGGCGCCGACGGCACGTACACGATCTCCAGTGCCCTGTTCCCCGACACCGAGAGCTTCGTCCACAGCGCGGAGACGATCGTCCATTACGACATCGACGGGCAGAGGGGCTCCCAGGTCCTGTCCGCCGCCGAACCGACCCTGGAGACCGGCGGACACCACGAGTCGCACCAGATCGTGGAGTTCTTCCTGCTCGGCACCGAGCACCTCCTGTTCGGCCTGGACCACATCCTCTTCCTGCTGTCGCTGCTCATCGGCGCCCGAGGCCTGCGCGACATCGTTCTCGCGGCGACCACCTTCACGGCCGCGCACAGCGTCACGTTCCTCTTGGCCGCCACGGGCGTCGTGAACGTGCCGGAATCCGTCGTGGAGCCCGTCATCGCCGCCTCGATCGCCGTCGTGGCGCTGGCCAACGTCGTCCTGCGCGACCGCGAGGGGACCGGGCGCTGGCGGCTGCCGGCCGTCTTCCTGTTCGGCCTCGTCCACGGCCTGGGATTCGCCGGCGCGCTCGGCATCGACGAGAACCGGTCCTGGGAACTGCTGCTGTCGCTGCTCAGCTTCAACGTCGGCATCGAGGCGGTGCAATTGGGCATCATCGCGGTGGGGTTCCCGCTGCTGGTCCTGCTTCGCCGGACTCCCGCACACCGCTGGGCCCTGCCCGCGATGACCGCGCCCATCGTGATGGTCAGTCTGTACTGGTTCTGTGGCCGGGTGGCAGACGCGGTGTGACCGAGTGGCTCCCGGACGCCGAGGGGCACCGTCACCTCAACGGCGCGATCACCCCCGCCCTCCCGGCTCCACCCCGGTCGCCGGTCGGTCCTCCACCCGGGCGGCGTTGTCACCCGCGGAGGAAAGGCTTGACGTCATCGGCCCGCGGTACCGCCACCCCCGGCAACCGGGGTGGCATGGAGAGGCCTCGGCGCCGAGACCGAACGCTTCCTCGCCGCTGTCGTCGAGCCGATAGCCCAGCAGGTGGCTCGTGCAGGGCCTCCGACCAGGCATTCGTCCAGGGGGGACCTAGGTCCCCCCTGGAAATGGGGGACAGGCCCAATGTTCCCGGAGCGGTCGCAGGACAGACTCATGCCTGCAGGGACCAAGAGGTTCCGAACCGAGGAGGCCCGGATGACGACACCCGCACCGTCCAAGCTCTGGCAGCCGCCACTGCAGGGGCTGGCCCTGGCGGCACAGAAGGTGCCTCAGCTCGCTCTGTTCGTCCTGATGGTGATCTCCCTGGTCTATCTCGGCCTCGGCGTGGGCGTCCTGCTCCTGCCGCTGGTCGTGGCCGCCGTCAGGAAGCTGGCGAACCGGTCGCGGAGGCTGGCCCACGCCTGGTCGGGGGTCCGGATCGCCGAGCCGTACCGTGAACTGCCGCCGCGGGAGCCCGGCTTCTTCGGCCGATGGCGACGCTGCCGGCAACTCCTGTCCGACCCCGCCACCTGGCGGGACATGCTGTGGACGATCGCCGACCCCGTCGTCGGCACCGTCCTCGCCCTCATGCCGGCGGCGCTGCTCGTCTACGGACTGGAGGGCCTGGTCTTCCCGTTCGTCTGGGACGACCTGGTGTCCGCCGGATACGACGACCACTACGCAGGACTGATCCATGTGCACGGCGAGACCGGTCTGCGCACCTGGCTGATGCCCTTCGTCGGCATGGGGTTCATCGGGTTGGGGCTGTGGGCAGGACCCAAGCTGATCACGGCCCATGGCCGCTTCACCCGCACCCTTCTCGGCCCCCACCCGAGCGCCGAACTCGCCGCGCGGGTCGGTCATTTGACCCGCACCCGGGGCGCGGTCGTCGACAGCCAGGCGGCGGAGCTCCGCAGGATCGAGCGCGACCTCCACGACGGGGCGCAGGCCAGGCTCGTCGCGATGGGCATGAACCTCGATGCCGTCGAACAGCTCCTGGACTCCAACCCCGAGGCGGCGCGCGCCCTGTTGATGGAGACCAGGGACTCGTCCTCCAAGGCGCTGAGTGAACTCCGCGACCTCGTAAGGGGAATCCACCCGCCGGTCCTCTCCGACCGGGGTCTGGGAGACGGCGTGCGCGCCCTGGCACTGGACAGTCCGCTCCCTGTCGATGTGGAGGTCGACCTGCCCGGCCGGCTGGAGGCCCCCGTCGAGCAGGGCGATTGCAAAGTCCCGGTGAGCTCGTGAGTGTGCAGGTCACGGCGGTGTGACGATGCGGGGTGTATGCGCGACCGGACACAACGAAGCTCCGTTGTGGAGGTGACCTTGCCAAGTCGCCTGCGCCCAA